>DUMD01000223.1 GCA_012840065.1 Clostridia bacterium | reverse complement strand
TTCCCTTTGTTGGTTATCTCACGAAGCTTATTGTTAGGTTAATCCCCGGTGAAGACCAGCTTATTGAACAAGGTCCTAAATATTTAAATCGTTCAATGTACAGTTCTCCTTCTGCAGCTTTGGCACAAGCTACAAAAGAAATTGTAAGGATGGGAGATATAGCTAGAAATATGCTGGATGAATCAGTACAAATGTTGCTTGATAATGATGAAAAACATATTAGAATTATAAAGCAAGGCGAAGAAGTTATTGATAATTTGCAAAAAGAAATTATAAATTATCTTGTTGGCCTTATAGGTATGGCGAAGTCTTCATTATCTGAAGAGCAATCTAAAAAATTAACCGTTCTTATGCATACAGTGGATGATGCAGAAAGAATTGGGGATTTAATTGAAAACATAATGGAATTAGGAGAAACAAAACTTACTGAAAAATTACCTTTTTCGGAGCAGGCTATAAGTGAACTTAAAGACATTTATGAAAAAGTGAGGAAAATATGTTCTGATGCTTTTGAAGCTTTAGACAAAGATGATATTATTCTTGCCCACAAAGTTATTGTACAAGAGGATATAATTGATAATTTAGAACGGGATTTGAGAGCAAAGCATATAACTAGGTTGAATGAAGGTACTTGTCATCCTAGCTCAGCTGTTATATTTGTAGACATTCTGAGTAATATGGAGAGAATAGCGGATCATTCTACTAATATTGCCCATGGTGTATTAGGAGAAATTGGGGATATTTAAAACTTACATCACTAGTTTTTTCTTTAAATAACAGAAGGTCGATGACCTTCTGTTATTTTTTTAGCATATTTAACTAATAAATGAGTACATTTTCAATAGATATGATATTTTTTTATTTTTAAGGAGGTGTGGATTAGGTGAAAAACAACTTTCCTCATCAAAAAGCTAACCAAAATAATAGAGAATATTTTTCTTTTAGAGCAGTATCAAAAGGGCTTATTAAGGGATTTATCCTAACAATTATATTATATGTAATTAGTTCAATTATTGTGCAATATTTTGGCCTACCTAAAACACTTATTCCTTCAATTGCATGGTGGATGGTAGTAATAGGGATATGTTTTGGAGGTATGTGTGCTTCGAGAATTGTTGGCAGTAAAGGATGGTTGCATGGAGCTCTTACGGGCATATTTTTTATAATAGTTATCATAATTGTAAACTTTATATTTTTTAGAAACTTTGTAGTTTCTTCTACATTATTTAAATTAGTTATTGGTATCTTTGCTGGAATGATTGGAGGTATAATTGGCATAAATTTATAAAAAAAGCAAAAGGTTTCAACCTTTTGCTTTTTTTATAAATTTTGCAGGAATTAAACAAAAAGAGATAGAAAGAAAAACATATAACTAATCTGGCTAAAGAAAAATAATTTTTAAAATACTAGGTGGTGGATTGGCTTGAGGATACTGGGATTAATTGGCTCAGCAAGGAAATTAGGCAATAGCGAAATACTAGTAAAAGAAGCCTTAAGCTCTATACAGGAAAAATTCCCCGAAGTGAAATTAGAATTAATTCGTTTAACAGATCTAAATATTCAAAATTGTACAGGGTGCATGTATTGTGCATTTTCAAAAAAAATATGCAGATTAGAAGATGATTTTAACTATTTATTAAATAAGTTAAAACATGCTCAAGGTCTTGTTTTAGGAGCACCGACTTACATTTTAACGCCTTCGTCCATAATTAAAGCGATTATTGACAGATACTTAAATGTTGCTCCTCATATCGAAAGTTGGAATTCGGAAGAAAGAATGGGAGTAAGTATTAATGTAGCAGGTTTACCAGAATGGAATCCTTTTGGTTCATCTTTACTTAATATTTTTCTTTTTGCTTTTCAATATCGCCTAGTAGGTTCTATGGTTGCATATGCACCCGGGCCTGGAGAAGTTTTGCTTGACAAGTCAAATATTCAGCAAGCTTGTAATTTAGGGAGCATTCTTATCGATAGCCTTTTAAATCCAGACCTAGCTAAAAATGTAATTAAACATACAGATAATAATATGTGTCCGATATGTTTTAGTCCTGTCTTTAAAATTGCTAAGGATGGGAAGGTTGAATGTCCGGTTTGCGGATTGAGAGGTGATCTTACATCGAATGCTAATAATGAGTACATAATTAAGTTTTCTCAAATATTGGATGGCTTTAGATGGTCTAAACAAGCACAGATCAAACATTATGAAGAATGGATTTTTGCATCTAAGGACACATTTAAATCAAAGTACCCTCAAATAAAGAATTTAAACCAAAAATATGTCCAAATGGATAAATTATGGGACAAAAGGTAGAATAAAAAATAAATGCTAAAAGTAGTGTACAGTTTGCTCTATGTTAGTGATAAATGGTTGGTAATTTTAGATTAAACTTACTTATGTCGCTTGTGCATATAGAAATATAGTATAAAATAATGTTTAATTGTTCGCAAAATGTGACAAAATTCAGCAGGATTTGTTGTTTCCTTGTTTAATTTAATAATTGGGTATTTTTTTTAAAAGTACATTTGCGTATATTAAAAGGAAAGAGGGATGGTTATGTCTGATAAGGAAAATAGAATAAGTTTTTCTATTGATGGTGATACAACTGTTGGCAGAGCTGCTATGATGTTAGCTCTCTGTTACACAAGAGAGGAAGAGAGTATTTTAAAAGAAAAACTTACTGCAACCGGTCTTGCTTGTGCTGTAACAGGTCTGGGTGGAATGACAAACGAAGTAAAAGAAAAAATTACCCAGGCTGTTCTGGGTGCAGCACTTCATAATGGGGTAATTAACAAGACAACTCAAGAAATTCATGCTTTAATCCATGCCACTATGGAAGCCCAAAGGGGAATACTTCTGGATGCTATGATAAATACTAGTTTTGCTTTAAAAATTGGTTTAGCTTCTGACGGAGCATGGGTTGCGGTAGCAATTTTTGGGCAAGCGGCCTTCCATCCGATGACTAATCATGAAAGGGCAGGACTTGGCATTATGCATATTAACTAGAAAAAAGTGGTAATAAAAGGAAAATTAAAAAAGAGATAGAACTTACTATCTCTTTTTTAATTTGTAAGACTTTGAATAGGTGCAGGTATTTGTCCACCTCTTTTAACAAATTTACTTGAATCATAACTGTTTATCGGAATAATAGGGGCTCTTCCTAATAAGCCGCCGAATTCAACCCAATCACCTACATCTTTGTTAGGTACAGGAATTAGTCTTGCGGCAGTGGTTTTCTTATTAATGACACCGATAGCTGCTTCGTCAGCAATAATAGCAGCAATTGTTTCTGCACTTACCCTTCCTGGTATGGCAATCATATCTAAGCCGACTGAGCAAACGCAGGTCATTGCTTCGAGTTTATCTAAAGATAGAGCTCCACAAGCTACTGCCTCGATCATCCCACTATCTTCGCTAACTGGTATAAAAGCGCCGCTTAGACCACCAACATATGAAGTTGCCATAGCACCACCTTTTTTAATAGCATCATTTAATAATGCTAAGGCTGCAGTTGTTCCATGAGTACCACATCGTTCTAATCCCATGGCTTCTAATATGTTTGCAATACTATCACCAACTGCAGGAGTGGGAGCTAATGATAAATCGACAATGCCAAAACGTACTCCTAAACGTTTAGAAGCTGTCCTTCCAATTAATTCACCCATTCTTGTTATCTTAAATGCAGTTTTTTTCACAGCTTCGGCTAACTCTCCAAAGTCGGCATTTCCTAACTTTTTTACAGTAGTGTGTACTACCCCTGGTCCGCTAACGCCAACATTTATTACGCTTTCTGGTTCGCCTATACCGTGAAATGCTCCTGCCATAAAAGGATTATCTTCCGGAACATTTGCAAAGACAACAAGCTTAGCACATCCAATTCCGTCCCTATCAGCAGTTAGTTCAGCAGTTTTTTTAATTATATGCCCCATAATTAAAGCTGCATCCATATTAATACCTGTTTTAGTAGTTGCTATATTAACAGATGAACATACTTTTTCTGTTCTGCTTAGAGCATAAGGTATTGATTCTATAAGATTAATATCTCCTTTTGTAAATCCTTTATGAACAAGAGCAGAATAACCACCTAAAAAATTTACTCCTATTTGATCAGCTGCATTTTCTAAAGTTTCAGCTATTTTTACAAATTCGTCTACAGTACAATTTTCTGCTATTAATGCAATAGGAGTAACTGAAACACGTTTATTGATTATAGGTATACCGAATTCTTTTTCTAAATCATTTGCAACTTTAACCAAATCCTGAGCATAAAAGGTTATTTTATCATAAATTTTTCTATTCAGAGAAGCAAAATTTGAATCGGCACAATCTCTTAAACTAATTCCCATAGTTATTGTTCTTATATCTAGATTTTCCAATTCAACCATCTGGATAGTTTCTAAAATTTCCTGTAACGATACCGACATTATTTACTCTCCTTCCTATTTAAATTCTGTGCATATATTTGAAAACATCCTCATGTTGAGCATTGATTTTTACACCTAATTCTTCACCTTTTTGATCCAGAATTGTCTTCAGTTGTTCAAAACTAACGGTACAATTTGCTATATCAACAATAGTAATCATAACAAACAATCCCTGCAGTGTTGTTTGACTAATGTCTAGAATATTAACTCCGTGCTGAGCTAGAACTTGAGAAACACCGGCAATTATTCCTACTTTATCAAGACCAATGACAGAAACAACGACTTTAGATGTCTTATCATTCGAGTAATTGCTATTTACGGATAAATCAAGATATTCATTATCGACTAATAATTCTATGCCTTGATTTTTGGCCCAGATTCTTGCTTCTGGTGTAACGATAGTACCCTGAGGAAATTCAATTTTCTTCTGATTACCATAGTTATTCTTTAATACATCTAAAGTAATTATTTTTTTCATTTACCAATCAACTCCTTGTAATTATCTAAAATTGTCATATCGAGTTTATTATTGAGTTTACTATTGAGTAACGAAAATTGCAAGAATTTATCTTTTGCTTGTAAATTTTATTTTGTATTTTTGTTAGAATCCAAATCTGTATTGTTTTGCTTATAGCTTTGAAAAGAATCCTCAATCTTTTAGATAATGAAGGATTTGTTTATTTATTGCAGAAGTTAATCTTTATAGCATAAAACTACAGTTTTCTTTTTATATGAACAAAATTTTTATGTTAAAAAACTCCAAAAATAAGGAGGAGTTTAATGTTAGTTCAGGATATAATGACACCCAATCCCGTCACCTTGGAACCTCATAACACCTGTGGAGAAGCAGCAGAAATATTTTTGCGTTATAATTTTGATGTTTTACCAGTAGTAGATGAAAAAAATAAACTTATTGGTTTATTTACCCGTGCTCATATAATTAGAGCATATTTAAACCATAAACCTCCTGAAACAAAAGTAGATACTCTAATGATTAAAGATGTGGTGAAAGTTTTACCAACAGAATCATTGAAGGACACATGGGAAATTCCTGTTAGCACATTACCAGTTGTAGACAAAGAAGGAATATTAGTTGGGATTTTAACTCGCGATGATTTAATTAGAGCATTTTATTCTGAGGCTGGCCGAATAAAGGATGAGCTAACTACTATTCTTGAATCTGCCCATAATGGTATAGTAGCAATAAACAGCTCGGGGGAAATTGTAACATTTAATTCTGCTGCAGAAAGAATATTGGGAATAAAAGCTGAAGACGCTATAGGGAAACATGTGGAGGATATCACTTTTTCCGATGATTTTTTTGAAGTTGTTAAATCAGGTAAACCACAATATGGGCAAAAACAGGTAATAGGAAATACAACTATTGTTACTAATCGAACTCCCATTTTAAAAGATGGCAAAGTTATCGGAGCAGTTGCCATTTTCCAAGACATATCCGAATTGGAGAACATTTCAAAAGAACTTTCCGCGGTTAAAGCCTTAAATAAAGAATTGGATGCGATAATTGAATCATCCTATGATGGTATCTATATAACAGATGGTGAAGGTATTACCTTAAGAGCAAATTCAGCTTTTGAAAGAATTACAGGATTAAAAGAATCATGGGTTAAAGGCAAGAGTATTCAAGAATTGATCAAACAGGGAATATTTACAGATTCCGTTACTTTACAGGTAGTAAAAAAACGCGAGCCAGTAACAATTATTCAGGGAATTGGAACGGGAAATAAATCAGGACTGAAGGTTATGGTGACTGGGAGTCCAATTTTTGATGATAAAGGCAATGTAGAACAGGTTGTTATAAATGTAAGAGATTTAACTGAGCTAAACAATGTTAAAATGCAATTAGAAAAATCAAAGGAACTTACTTTGCGTTATCATTCAGAACTGGAACATTTGCGTAACCAACAGCTTAAACTGGATAATATTGTAGCACAAAGTACAGAAATGAAAAAAGTTTTTGATTTTGCTGCAAGGGTAGCACAGGTAGATTCAACGGTTTTAATTACAGGAGAATCTGGTTCCGGGAAAGAAATAGTGGCAAAAACTATTCATAAGCTTAGTAAAAGGAAGGATGGGCCACTAATTCAAATTAATTGTGGAGCAATTCCTGAAAACTTATTGGAATCGGAACTATTTGGTTATGAGCCGGGTGCCTTTACAGGGGCGAGTAAAGAGGGAAAATTGGGTATGTTTGAATTGGCTGAAAATGGTACCCTTTTCCTGGATGAAATTGGTGAATTACCTCTTAATTTACAGGTAAAATTATTAAGAGTACTTCAAGAAAGGGAAATAGTGAGAGTAGGGGGAATTAAACCTAAAAAAATAAATGTAAGAATTATTGCAGCAACAAATAAAGACCTGGAAAAAATGGTTGAAAAAGGAATGTTTAGAGAAGATCTTTATTATAGATTAAATGTTGTAAGAATAAAAATTCCTCCTTTAAGAGAAAGGAAAACGGATATTCCTCCCTTAATCCAACATTTTCTGCGTAAATTTAATGAAAAATATGAAATGAATAAAAAAATAAGTCCTGAAGTTATAGAAAGGTTAATTGCTTATGACTGGCCTGGAAATGTAAGAGAGCTAGAAAATTTGATTGAGAGGCTAGTTGTAATCGTAATTGAAGATATAATCGAACTTAAACATTTACCGGATTATCTGCAAGCAAGTATAAATAGTGACCATTTTCAAGTTTCTGTTTCAGGTATTATTCCTTTAAAGAAAGCATCAGAAGACCTAGAAAAACAATTAATATCGAAAGCACTACAAAAATATGGTTCAACTAGAAAAGCAGCTCAAATTCTTGAGGTTGACCAGGCAACGATTGTAAGAAAAGCTAAGAAATATAATATTACAAATGAAGCAAGGAAAAAAATAAAGTCTACCAGAGATAAGGATAAGGTAGCAAATAACAACAAATAGGTAATTTATTGAAGTAGAAGGTAAAGCTTGTTATAAGTAACTGTGACAGGCTTTACCATAGATCTTCTCTTTTAACATTTTTAAGTGAATGAGCTAATCTTTGTCTGATTCCAGGAATTTGTTTTTCAAGGTCATTTACCAATTTTTTAATTTCTTCCCTTTTGGTATGTCCGTTGGCAGGGCATCCACTAGGAATAACGGGAATATCGTATTCTGCTATAAAATTTCTAATGGTTTTTTCCTCAACATAAATTAAAGGCCTGATTAAAGTAATATCCTTTTTGTCTAAATAGGTCTTGGGTTGAAAAGTTTTTATTCTACCAGTATAAAACATGTTTAGTAAAAGGGTTTCTATGGCATCATCTAAATGGTGGGCAAGAGCAACTTTGTTAAAGCCAAAACGTTTAGCAGCGTTATGCAGAGCCCCTCTTTTCATTTTAGCACACAAAGAACAAGGATTTTTTTCTTTTCTATATTCAAAAACAATAGGGCCAATATCTGTATATTCAATATGATAAGGAATATTCAAATCTTTACATAAATTTATAGCTGGCTGTAAATTTGTTTTCCAACCCAATTCAAGGGTTATGGCCATTAATTCGTACTTAATTGGACTTCTTTGTTTTAATTTTGCTAAAGCATATAAAAGGGCCATACTGTCTTTACCGCCAGATAAACCGATTGCTATTTTATCGTTGTTTTCAATAAGTTGGTAATCATAATTTGCTTTGCCTATTTTTTGCCAAAATGGATAATGTAATTTTTTTTTCATTGAATACACTCCCATTTTTAATTTATTACCAAAGCAATTTTAGCGGATTAGTTTTTTCTTAACAAGTATAATCAAACAGAAATGATAAATTTTTGCTTATAAGGATGAGAAGACATTAGAATTTTTAACTAAAAGTTGAGCATTTAATCAAAAAAAACGTCTAAATGTACGGTAAAGTTCTATTTTATTATAAAAAAGAATAATGGATAAAATAAATAAAAAAGAATTTTATAAAGATAAAATTCTTTTTAGA
>DUMD01000222.1 GCA_012840065.1 Clostridia bacterium | reverse complement strand
GTTAGCCACCTTCAAAGCTATTAAAGTTCCTACCAGCATGATCAGGCCGTATCCTAAATCTGCAACCATCATTCCGAAGAAGAATAGGTAAAACGGTGCCAAAAGCGGAGTGGGATCTATTTCGTTATATTTTGGCAGACCATACATCGTTGTGATAGATTCAAAGGCTCTAGCAAATCTGGAATTCTTTAAGAGTATTGGTACCTGCGGATCATCCTTATCTGCTTCAGCAATCTCCAGGTAATAAGCGTTTTTCTGGGATGCCTCCACAGCCTTCCTAAAATCCGCTTCCCGGTCGGTTGGAATATATCCTTTTATAACATTTATTCTGTCTGTTCTTAAAAAGTTTTCAGCAGCTGCTACCCGTAATTTGTTGTTCATCAGATATTCATAATAAACTTCCAAATCGGGAAGGTTATCCGCCAAACTCTTGATAGAATCCCTAATCGCCTTTTTCTCTTTTTCTAACTCTTCCAAGGCGGTGTCAATTTTTGCAATTTCCTGCTCCGGCTCTGCTTCCCCACTCAGTTTTATATGGGAAAAACTATTGTTTCGCAGAATTTCATTAAGTTTTTCTGTCTCATCTTTGGAGGTTAGGGCGAATAAATAAACATTGCCTTGATCCTCACTTACTATCTCCAGGTAAGTATAGGTCAAATCTGTTAAGTCTTCAGTAAATTTATCCTTTAATTTTTTAGGTATTGCCCCGATAAAAACCTCGCTTTGCGCAAATTTTTTCAGCCCACTGATAGGATAATTAAATGTTTTCCAGGGTTTGAACTCTTCTTTCAGGCTTTTAAGGTGCAGTTCTTCCTGATTTATCTTCTCTAATTTTTGCGCCAGTTCTTTTAACTTGTTGTAAATCGGAACATAATCAATCTTAGCAGCCTTCTCCTGAAGTTCCTGGAAGGTATAACTATCCTTACCCTTGAGCATGGATTTAAGGCCGTTTTCCGGAGTATGATACCTGGAAAGAAGATCAATGGAATACTTTACCTTTGCAATTTCTTCTTCAATTTCCACGATACTTTCCGGCACCTCTACATTAACCAGCCCTTCTTCCTTTAAAGCCTCATCCTCGTCTAAATTCACAAAATGGACATACCCAAAATTTTGAAGTTCTCGAAGAAGATCATCCCTGTCAGAATCAAAGGCAAATAAGCTGAACCGGCTCATCTTAACTATTGCCATTTGCGCTCACAATCCTCTCCATAATGATATTTACTCCTGACTCTAAATCTTCATCGCTCAAAGAGTAAAACCTTTTAACTTCCTCCCTTCCTTTTTCCAGGATAGGCTTTGCTACCAGCTCTCCCTCCTGCAAGGCTTTCTCTTTTAAAGCTTTGGCTTGGGCTTCAGCTTCATCTAAGATCTCCCGGAACTTCCTTTCTGCTAAAAGCTCAGCTTCCTTTTTTGAGTCTCTGGCCTTTTGGTTGGCCTCTTGTAAAAGTGCCCTAGCTTTTTCTTCTGCCTCTTTTACTGCTTCAATCGCTTCCCTGGCCATCATCTCACCCCCCTTACCAACATTTTACTCACACCTCATTTTATTCTCTTTATTTTTCTTGATGGGTAATTTTGCAAATCATCCACTAACCACTACCAACAGTAAGAATTGTTCATAATATTGTGAATATTGCGAGATTATACCCATCAATAGAAAAAAACCCAAGGAAAAGTCCAATCATCACGAAGAAAACAACTGTCTTCCGAGATAATTGACTAAACCTAGGGAAGTTAGGGCACTTGCCCGGCACTCTCTCTCTTTTTCACCATAATTTCCCAACGAAAACATTTGTTAATAAATGCTCAAATATATATACTATATTATTAGAGCAAAATCCTTCTTAGCCTTTTAAAAAAATTGTAGAAATTTCTGTGTAGTTAAACCATAATAATAACGTACAGCATCCACAATCCGCTGGGAAGCCAGACCATCACCAAAGGGATTTTTTGCTGTAGCCATTTT
>DUMD01000019.1 GCA_012840065.1 Clostridia bacterium | reverse complement strand
TCAAGTTCAATTGGTGCACACACACAGAATCCATACTCAATCCAGTCTCCAGGTTTTATAACCTTCACTGCTTCTTCCGGAGTAACTAATTTTCTCCTATACTCATCCATGTAACTCATACTTTTTTTCCTCCTTTTGATTTTTTATAATATATTATTAATTTATTTCACCCTTTAGTTTAATAAAACTTAGGGTGGAATGCCAGTTTAATCAAACTAATTATAAAATTCTGAAATTTTAATTACTTAAAAAAGCACTCTTCCTTCCTCTTATTTTCAAGAAATGACTCTAATTCTAAAATTATGACATTACTATTTTTCGCGATAATTTACTAATATCCTTCTTTATTTGCCATTTGTGTTTGTACTCTCTTTCACTACTTCAATTTCCTCCTTTTAACAACTTCCTGCTGCTATTTATTCCACCTTTCCTTAGTCAACCATTTCTTTCAGAGCATCCAAATCTTTAATCTGAATAGAAGATCGGTGAAAATCAATAATCCCCTCGTCCCTCATCCGGCACATCTCTCTAGATAAGGAAGGGCGGGACACATTTAAAAACTCTGCCAGTTCGTTTCTTTTTAAAGGCAGCATAAAAGTAGTTTTCTTATTTTTCTTGTACTGCTCCAACAAAAAATTACTTATTTTACCCCGCATAGTCCTGATGGAAAGATACTCCACCTTACGATTCAGCATAAGAGCTTTTTGGGAAATAATTTTCAGCATGTTCCTAATCAACTGCTGGTGGCTTGCACAGGAATTTCCACAGCTACCTACAATCTTATCCGGAGGCAAAAACATAACCCGACACTCTTTTTGAGCTATTACGGTTGCCGGCCACAAATTACCCCCTGCAAAGGCAATCATTTCGCCAAACATCCCCCCAGGACCTAAAATTTCCATAATAACCCGATTTCCAGAAGCATTTTCTTTGGTTATAACCACCTCACCGGAAAGCACTACCCCCACTCCTTTATATTTTTCTCCTGCCAAAGTAATATACTCATTTTTTTTATATTCTCTTACATCGGGATCCAAGCAGGACAACATACTGTCCAATTGCTCCTCATTTATATTCTTAAATAAAACACAAGAACTGATTTTTTTTAACCACTTTTCTTTCATTTTTTTCTTTCCTCCTGTTTTTCGTAACATAAGCAACCGATTTTTGCCTTTAATTATAATAAAATAAACTTGCAAGCACAAGAAAAACCATTTTTAGGAGGTTGTTAATTATGAAAAGAAAGATTATTTCTATAAATGAAGAAAAATGCAATGGCTGCGGCCTTTGCGTAAATGCCTGCCATGAAGGTGCATTGCAACTTATTAACGGTAAAGCAAAGTTAATATCGGAATCTTATTGTGACGGCCTGGGCGATTGTCTTCCAGAATGTCCTACCGGTGCTATCACAATCGAAGAAAGAGAAGCTGCTCCCTATGATGAAGAAGCTGTGAAAAAAAACATGGAAGCCAGGGAAAAAGCTATGCAGCAAACACTTGCCTGTGGCTGCCCGGGTACAGCAGCCAGAATAATCAACAGGCCAGCCAGTTCCAACAGCTGCGAAAATAAATCTGCCTCTGAAAAAGCAAGTACACCAGCGGAATCACAACTTCGCCAATGGCCCTGCCAGATCAAACTGGTTCCGATAAAAGCTCCTTACTTCCACAATGCTAATCTATTGGTAGCAGCAGATTGTACAGCTTATGCCTACGCCAATATTCATAATGATTTTATGCGCAATAAAATTACCGTTATCGGCTGCCCCAAGCTGGATAATGTCAGTTATGCGGAAAAATTGGGAGAAATTTTAAAGAATAATGAAATAAAAAGCATTACCGTGCTGCGAATGGAAGTTCCCTGCTGTGGCGGAATCGTAAATGCAGTTACCCAGGCCCTGCTAAACAGTGGGAAAATGATTCCTTGGCAGGTAGTTACCATCGGAACTGACGGCAGCATTATTGAATCTTAAAATAAAAAATATCCAAGTTTAGGAAAATGAAAACAGGGGTACAGGATTGATTGAGAAAAAGTTCGAATTTACACAAACTGATCGTAAGCTAATTGAAAAAATTGTCGAGGATGATAACCTGGAAATCAACCATGTGATTCTACCAAAGGGGGAAGCATTGCCTGAACACTATGCCAATTCTTATTTTTATATTTTAGCGGTACGGGGGGAAATCACCCTGCGATTGATTAGGAGAACGAGCCCCCCAGTGCCTATACCTCCGGTAGTATTGTTAATATTCCCTATAAAACTAAAATGGATGTTTCTAACCAAAATGAAAAAATATTGGAACTTTTTGTGATAAAAGCACCAAGTCCCCAAAAAACAACTAAATAGGTTTTTAAAAGGTGCATCATGCATCTTAAATTAGATACTTAAATCAAATACTTACAAGGGGGAGTCAGACAATGAATGAAATGTTTTGTTTTCAATGTGAGCAGACAGTCGGAGGAAAAGGCTGTACTGTAAGGGGTGTATGTGGGAAACCGGCAGACGTTGCCAATAAGCAGGACGAATTAACCTGCGCTTTAATAGGCCTTGCCCGGGCAGCAGGGGGAAAAAGTCCGGGAAAAACCGCTGATGAATTAATGCTGCAGGGCTTGTTTGCTACCGTTACCAATGTTAATTTTGACGGCCAGCGGATTGACGAACTTAAAAAACTTGTTCAAGCTGAAAAGGAAAAACTGGGTGGGGCAGAGGATTTTCCTATTGATAAACTTTGGACCGGCGATCCTGATCTAGTTTCCCTCCGTTCCACACTCCTTCTGGGTATAAGGGGCATGGCAGCCTACGCATGGCATGCTTATGTACTGGGGCAAAAAGATGAAGAAATAATTAACTGGTTCTATAAGGGAATGCAAGCCCTAGGAGAAGAGCACACAGTAGATGAATGGTTGAATTTGATTATGGAATTTGGTCAAATTAATCTTAAAACCATGGCTTTGCTTGATAAAGCCAATACTTCCGCCTATGGTCATCCTGTACCTGTAAAAGTTCCTAAAAAAGTGGAAAAAGGCCCCTTTATCGTTGTTACAGGCCACGATCTGCTGGACTTAAAACAACTTTTAGAACAAACAGAAGGAAAAGGGATCAATATCTATACCCACGGCGAAATGCTTCCAGCCCACGCCTATCCAGAACTTAAAAAATATGCTCATTTAAAGGGTAATTACGGAACTGCATGGCAAAATCAACAAAAAGAATTTGATAATCTGCCGGCTCCAATTCTTTTTACTACCAACTGTCTGATGCCGCCGAAGCCTTCTTATGCCGATCGGGTATTCACCACTTCTGTAGTTGGATATCCCGGCATCCAACATATAAAAGAAGAAAACGGTAAGAAAGATTTTACCCCTGTTATCAACAAAGCTCTTGAACTGGGTGGTTGGAGTGAAGATAAAGAATTTGTCGGAATTAACGGAGGTTCCGAATTAACTACTGGTTTTGCCCGCAATACAGTTTTAGGAGTTGCCGATAAAGTAATCGAAGCAGTTAAATCCGGAGCAATCAAACATTTCTTCCTGGTAGGTGGTTGTGACGGAGCCAGACCAGGCAGAAATTACTACACCGAATTTGTGGAAAAAACTCCTAAAGATACAGTTATTCTTACTTTGGCCTGCGGGAAATACCGTTTCAATGATTTAGACCTGGGAGAAATCGGCGGTCTACCAAGAATAATGGATATGGGACAGTGTAACGATGCTTATTCCGCTATTCAAGTAGCCCTTGCCTTAGCTGATGCCTTTAACTGTGGAGTTAATGAACTACCCCTTACCCTTGTCCTGTCCTGGTACGAACAGAAGGCGGTCTGCATTCTGCTTACCCTTCTGGCTCTAGGAATTAAAAACATTTATCTTGGTCCTTCCTTACCAGCCTTTATCTCCTCCAATGTTTTAAACGTGCTGGTTGAAAAATTCGGTCTAAAACCAACCACTACTGTTGATGAAGATTTAAAAGCAATCCTTGGATAATAACTTAAAATACTGCTTACAATACCGCCCTGCTATTAGTAGCAGGGCGGTATTTTTGCAATTTCAGTAAGGCACAAAGCGCCCTTTAGCTTAAAATTCTTATTGTCAGCTTCCAAGAATTGTAGTATAATGTTCTAAACTAAATAAGCTGTTTCCAAAAGTAATGCGGAAGAAAAGTAAGCAGTGGTAATCCTAGAGGGAGAGGATGTCAGAGACTGGAAGCATCCTTAGGAGGAAGCTGACTGAAGTTCCCTTCCAAACTGCAGGCTGAAACTAATTGTTTAGTAAGTAGGCTGCGCCGGTAATTTCCACCGTTATCAGGAATTGGTAAACAGGCTACCAAAATCTCCGTACCAAAAAAGATGGCTGTCCCCCAAAGGCAGTCAATTAGGGTGGTACCGCGGAAGTTAAACTTCACGCCCCTAAATCAGGCGCGAAGTTTTTTGTTTTGGTTTCTGTTTTCCAGCTGAGATAGTTTTTTCGAGGAACCTAGGTTTTCTCAAAAAAACTAACTAGGGTGGTACCGCAGACAAGTTCCTGCCCCTATACCGGGCTGGAACTTTTTTATTACTCTATCAAAATAGAACAAAATAAAAAAGGAGGAAAAATGATGGTTTGGAATAAAATTTGGGATAAAGAAGCAGAATGCATGTCCATCGATCAGCTTAGGTATATTCAGACTGAACGGTTAAAAGATACAGTGACCAGGGTCTATAATTCGGTTCCCCATTATCGAGCTAAATTTAAGGAAGCAGGAATAGAACCGGGAGATATAAAAAGTTTGGACGATCTCTCTAAACTGCCTTTCACAGTCAAAAATGACTTGCGAGATAACTATCCCTTCGGCCTGTTTGCCGTTCCTTTAAGCGAAATAGTGAGGATTCACGCTTCCTCAGGAACCACCGGAAAACAAACAGTAGTAGGTTATACCAAAAAAGATCTAGAAACCTGGTCAGAATTAATGGCAAGAGCCCTCTACTGCGGCGGTACTGACCGGGATTCAATTATCCAAATTGCTTACGGATATGGACTTTTTACAGGAGGACTAGGCGTGCATTACGGAGCAGAACGGATCGGGGCAGCTGTAGTACCTATTTCAGGCGGCAATACTAAAAGACAAATAACCCTCATGGAGGATTTTGGCACTACTGTCCTAGCTTGCACCCCCTCTTATGCAATGCATATAGCAGAAATTATGGAAGAAATCAAGGTTGACTGGTCAAAGTTAAAGTTAAAACATGGCATTTTCGGAGCAGAACCCTGGACAAATAATATGCGCAGAGAGTTAGAAAATAAATTAAATATAACCGCTTTGGATATTTATGGT
>DUMD01000221.1 GCA_012840065.1 Clostridia bacterium | reverse complement strand
AGTTGAATATTTCCAATAAATCTTTGGTTTTCATAAGAATTGTATTGCCATCAGCAAAAAAAACTGTTCTAATCCAATCCCCATAATATTTTCTAGCCATCTCTAAATCTTCTTTAATTTCTTTAACAGGTCTGATCTTAAACTTACTTCCTTTATACATATTGCAAAAACTGCATTGATTGTGGGGACAGCCTACCGTTGCTTGAATAATTAAGCTATTTGCTTCGCTGGGTGGGCGATAAACCATTCCTTCATAACGCATTTTATTCCTCCTTCACTTGATCTTCCTAAAATTTTGCTCTATATTGTCAAAATTACAAACCAAACCTTCAAAACTACTTAGAATAACACTATTAACAACACTATTAAATTTTTCCCCTTATAGCAATGATTTTAAACTAAAGTTCAAATTGGTACAATGGATTAAAATGCTATTTATGCTTATAAAGTGTTTTTTACTAATGGATAGGTGTATTTTTACAGTGAAAAAAACTTTTTAGTCAGCAGGATTTTTCCTAGGGAAAGCTAAATATATAACATTGGGTTTGGCTGTCTAATTTTTCAATTTATCCGTTAGCTAATAAATTCACTCTTTCTTTTTTTAGAAAGGAGTTATAAAATTATATAGCTTTTGGATGAAAGAAGCTTGGCATCAGCTAAAAATTTTCTTTCAGCTGGTGCCAAGAACTATGTTTGCTGGCACTGATTATTGTATTACCTAGGTATTGCTTTACATACCAAGGTAGTTTTTATTCAGTGGAAAGGAGGTAGACAGCACTAAAATAAGCTTAAGAGGTTAAGCTTGTATTTTTATGTTCATTTAAAAGGGAGAAGGGGGAAGAAAAGTGAAGAAGAAGATTATTTTTGGGATTATCTTGGTTTTAGTTGCATCTTTAATTTTGTCAGGCTGTGGGGGACAGAAGACTTCCTCAGAAGATGTAATCAAAATCGGTGTATTTGAACCAATGACCGGCGATTCTGCATCCGGTGGGCAAATGACTTATGAAGGTATTGAATTAGCAAACTCGCTTTATCCAGAAGTACTCGGTAAAAAGGTAGAACTTGTTCTTGTTGATAATAAGACTGATAAAACAGAGGCTGCTAATGCGGTTAACCGTTTGATTGATAAGGTTAAGGTTTGTGCTATTATCGGTAGTTACGGTAGTTCGCTTTCTATGGCTGCCGGTCCGATTGTAAAAGAAAAAGGCGTGCCAGCTGTTGGTTGTTCTCCCACTAACCCGTTGGTAACAAAAGACAATGATTATTATTTCCGGGTTTGCTTTATTGATCCTTTCCAGGGAACTGTTGCAGCTAAGTATGCGGTAAATGAAGCCGGAGCAAAAAAAGCTGCTATTCTTAGAAACGTAGAAAATGACTATTCTGTGGGATTGGCAAACTATTTCCAAGAAGCTTTTGTTAAACTTACAGGCAGTGAAGATTCCATAGTAGCTGTTTTAGATTATGTAAAGGATACTCAGGACTTCACAGCTCAATTAACAACCTTAGCCAATAAAGATGTTGACGTAATTTTTGCTCCTGGTGATTATAATCAAGTAGCACTTTTAATAAAACAAGCAAGACAACTTGGAATTAAAGCTCCTTTCATGGGTGGAGACACTTTAGATGCTCCTGAATTCTTCCAAATTGGTGGTGCGGATGTTGAAGGTGTGGTTATTACCAACCACTACAGTCCTGAAGCTCCTGTAACTGAAGTTTCCAAAGAATTCGTTGAGGCTTATAAACAAAAATACAATAAAGAAGCTAATGCTTTTGCTGCTCTCGGTTTTGATGCTTATAAAGTTATCCTTGATGCGATTGAAAGAGCTAATTCCACCGATCCTAAAGCTATTAGAGATGCACTGGCTCAAACCAAAGGTTTTGAGGGTGCTACTGGTATAATTACTCTTGATGAAAATGGCGATGCTAATAAGAGTGCCGTAGTTTTGAAGGCTGAAGGAGGTAAATTCAACTACTTAAGCACAGTTCAACCAGACTAAACTAACTTAATTAGTTGGAATGAGTCTTTAGGATTTCCCCTAGATGAAAATATATATTTTAATTTCGTCTAGGGGAACATCAATTTTTATTTACAGAAGGTTTCTCTAACATATGGTGGTTAGGGAAAAGGGGGGAGAATATGACTACAGATTTATTTCTTCAACATTTGGCAAACGGTATTTCCCTGGGCAGTTTATATGCACTTATTGCCATTGGTTATACAATGGTATATGGTATCTTAAGATTGATCAACTTTGCCCATGGAGATATTTTTATGTTAGCAACCTATATTGCATTTTATGGTATTTTTATTTTTTCTTTGCCCTGGTGGCTGTCCTTTATTATAGCCCTAATACTCACTGCCCTATGCGGTATTGTTATCGAAAAGGCAGCTTACCGTCCCCTCCGTAATTCTCCAAGGATTTCTCTGCTAATATCTGCTATTGGGGTGTCTTTTTTAATGGAGAATTTGGGATTAGTTGTTTTTGGAGCCCGTCCTAAGGCTTTTCCTCAGCCTGAAGTGCTTACAAAAGTAGTTAAAATTGGTGGCATTTCAATTGTCAGCTTAAGTTTTTTTATCCCAGTTGTAACCATAGTTTTGTTGGTTATACTAATGTATTTGGTCAATAAAACTACCATGGGGATGGCAATGCGGGCTGTAGCCAAGGATTTTGAGGCTGCTAGTTTAATGTCTATTGACGTGAATAAAATTATTTCTTTAACCTTTGCTATTGGTTCTGCCTTAGCAGCTGTAGGTGGGATTATGTGGGCTCTTAAGTTTCCGC
This sequence comes from Clostridia bacterium, assembly GCA_012840065.1. Classification (GTDB taxonomy): domain Bacteria; phylum Bacillota; class DUMD01; order DUMD01; family DUMD01; genus DUMD01. The sequence goes on along the minus strand of DUMD01000221.1, from coordinate 2,425 downwards.
AGATAAACCCATTGATGGGAATAATTCCAGGGTTGAAATGTTTTATAGCTGCAGTTTTTGGTGGAATTGGTAATATTCCCGGTGCAGTACTGGGTGGTTTTATTTTAGGAATAGGTGAAATAATGATTGTTGCCTTTATTCCATCTTTGGCCGGGTATCGGGACGCATTTGCTTTTATTGTGCTTATTGTTGTTCTGCTCTTTAGACCTACCGGCTTGTTAGGTGAAAAAATTGCAGAGAAGGTGTAAGGGATGCAAAAGAAAAAGCTAAAATATTTAGGTATAATTATTTTTGTTCTGATAATTGTCTGGGCTAATTTTGGTTGGGATAATTATAAAAAAACTATTTTAAATTTAATAGCTATTAACATAATCCTTGGTTTAGGCTTAAATTTAATTAACGGTTTTACCGGTCAGTTGTCCTTGGGACATGCTGGTTTTATGGCTATTGGTGCTTATACTTCGGCTATTCTGACCATGTCGCCGGAAACGAAAAAAATGAATTTCTATATGGTGCCAATGCTACCTGAGTTGGTTGATATTCAATGGCCCTTTTTGCCCACTCTGATATTAGCCGGTATTTTGAGCGCTGTTGTTGGTTTTTTGATTGGTGCTCCTGTTCTTCGCCTGAGAGGTGATTATTTAGCTATTGCAACTCTTGGCTTTGCTGAAATAATCAGGATAATTATTACTAATATAAAGCCAATTACTAATGGTGCGCTTGGTTTAAAAGGGTTACCCCCCTATACTAATCTCTGGTGGAGCTGGGGAATTGCTGTTTTAACTATTATTTTTATGTATCGTTTGGTAAATTCCAGTTATGGCCGGGCTTTAAAGTCAATCAGGGAGGATGAAATTGCTGCTCAGGCTATGGGAATTAGTTTATTTAAACATAAAATGTTTGCTTTTGTCGTTGGTTCATTTATGGCTGGGGTAGGAGGGGCATTGCATGCCAACCTGTTACAAACTGTTGATCCTTCCATGTATAGATTCAGTCTTACCTACCAAGTTTTAATGATAGTTGTTCTGGGCGGAATGGGTAGTATTTCGGGAACCATAATCTCTGCATCCATCGTAACTGTTCTGATGGAGGCCCTACGTATAGTAGAATCTCCCCTTGATCTTGGTTTTATCACTATCCCCGGTATTTCAGGAATGAGAATGGTTGTTTTTTCCATTTTGTTGATGATTGTAATCCTCTTTTATCAACAGGGGTTAATGGGAAGTAATGAATTAAGCTGGGAGTTTGTGGCTGATAAGTTTCGCCGGCTTAAATCAAGGAGAAAAGGAGAGTTTAAATAATGTACGTTTTAAATCTGGATAATGTATCTATGCAGTTTGGCGGTTTGATGGCAGTTTCTAACTTTTCTCTACAATTAGAACCGGGGAAAATTTATGGGCTGATCGGTCCAAACGGTGCAGGAAAAACAACGATTTTTAATATGATTACCGGTGTTTATACTCCTACTAGAGGAGAAATCTATTTTAATGATCAGAAAATTACCGGTTTAAGACCGGATTTAATAACAAAAAAGGGTATTGCTCGTACCTTTCAAAATATTAGATTGTTTAATAATTTGAGCGTGCTGGATAATGTATTAATTGCCCAACATCTTCATTTAAAATCTTCCGTATTCGGAGCGATTGTAAGACTTCCTAAATATCGCGCTGAAGAAACTGCTATGAGGGAAAAAGCAGTAAAACTTTTGCGCGCGGTAGGCTTGGAACATTTGGCAAGGGAACAGGCATCGAGTTTATCCTATGGCCAACAAAGAAGATTGGAGATAGCCCGAGCTTTAGCGACTGATCCTCAAGTTCTTTTATTGGACGAGCCTGCTGCTGGGATGAACCCTGCTGAAAGTGTGGAATTAATGGACTTTATTAAGAAGATACAAACTGAATTTAATTTAACCATTTTACTGATTGAACATCATATGCAGGTTGTTATGGGGATTTGTGAACGTATCTCTGTTCTTGATTATGGGGTAAAAATTGCAGAGGGCAATCCCGTACAAATCCAAAACGATCCCAGAGTAATCGAAGCTTATCTGGGGGTGGAAATGGATGCTTAAAATTGAAAATTTACATGTTTATTATGGTGGTATCCATGCTTTAGATGGTATTTCCTTTGAGGTTCCAGAAAAGAAAATAATTACTTTAATCGGTGCTAACGGGGCAGGCAAAACTACAACACTCCGTGCTATAACCAGTTTAGTAAAACCCCAGCAAGGAAAAATATTTTTCGAAGGTGAAGATATAACTAATCTTTCTACTGCCCAAATTATCAAAAAAGGGATTACCCTAGTTCCTGAAGGCAGGCGAGTTTTCAGTGATTTGACTGTGGCGGAAAATCTGAGACTAGGAGCATATTCACGGAAGGATATCCAGGGCATAAAAAAAGATATGGATTTTGTTTATGAGCTTTT
>DUMD01000220.1 GCA_012840065.1 Clostridia bacterium | reverse complement strand
TAATTCATTCCCATTTAACCATAACCCAACAAAAAAACAAACCCCGCAGCAAATGAAGATTTCACCTGCATCTGCTACGGGACTTTGAATAGCATCTTCCAGCCACTGCCTATAAAATAAATTGAAAATACTACAATAAATATGCCTAACAAGATAATTATCCAACGATATACGTTATCACTTATCAGTTTTTTCCCTCTGGAAAATGCAGCGGATACTGCTGTATACCATACAAAATCCGATAAAATATGCCCTATAAAAAAGGACAAAACACCTATTAATCCTGAAATATGAGCCTGGCGGATTGATTCCATACCTGTTGACGCCCACCAGATAATAAAATATGGATTGGTAGCACTTACAAGCACTCCTGCTAATACAAGATTTCTCACTCCAGCCCTATTTCCTGCTCTCTGGGTATTTAAAGAAACTGATTTATTAATGCCAGATTTTATCATTCCATAGCCCATCCATGCAAGAAAAGCACCACCAAATAACCCGATAAACCCTGCAACTATCGGATTAGAAAAGAAATCTTTAAGCCCGAATGTCATTATGATAATTAATATAAATTCCAATATTCCATGGCCTAAGACTGTTAAAGGACCTGCAATCCATCCCTTTTTAAAACTTCCGTCAATTGTAACTCCCAACATAGGCCCAGGCATCATTGCTCCTGAAAATCCTATTAAAAATGCACTAATGAAAATTCCCCACAAAACCACTTTAACTTACCTCATATCTTCTATATTCATTCTCCATTTTAAAATATAATATTGCTTTCCTATTTTGATTAACTTTAACCGTTCATTATTTAAAATTCAAATATGTAGATACCTAATACTATTTCCGTGATTTTTTATTATAAATTCTAAATCTTTAGGACAAATCCAAACAGTAGCTTTATTGTCATTGGGATGAACTCCAATACGTTCAAATAATAAAATACTTTTATCAAAAACCACTTCTACCCTACAATCAGCATCATTTAAAATTCCAAATGGAGATACAGAACCTTTGCTTAATCCCATATATTTTTTCAAATCTTCCTCTGACGCAAAACTTAACTGTCTACAGTTTAGTTTATTTCTAATTTGTTTTAAATTTACCCGCTTATTTTTCTGAAGAACTAGCAAAAAATATCTTTTCTTTTTGTCATCTCGAACAAATAAGTTTTTAACTACTTCATTATTACTGTCAATATTTAATTTATCCGCTTCATCTATGGTATACACTGCTGGATGTTCAATAATATCATAACGAATATTCATACTTTCCATGGCGTCAATTACTTTTTTACGCATATTATTCATTCGCTACTTTCACCCACTAATCAAATATATCTCTTATGAATATTTTACAAATGTGTACCACATACTTTTATTTTACACTATAACCTATAAGAACATCTACATTTTCATCTTCCCATTTCCCCTGTCTTATCATTCTTGTACCGATGAATATGGATAAAGCCTTTAATTCACTTTTAAATAAATACCTATAGCCTTTTTCCTTACTCCTTGCTTCTTACTCCCAACATCTGCCTTATCCCTCTCCCCCAATAAACAAATCCCGCAGCCGTTCAGGATTTCTCCTGCATCTGCTACGGGATTTTGGAACGAACTTTATTTTTATAGAGCGAACTTTATTTTCATGGAGTGAACTTTATTTGAATTATACAAAAACGGCTTATCCCCTCTTTTATCTTACTCAACGGCAATGCTCTTTGCCAGATTCCTGGGCTTATCAACATCACAGCCCTTTGTCACGGCTACATAATATGCATATAGCTGAAGCGGTCTAACCATTACTCTATCAACTTTCTTCTCTATTTCGGTATGGCCTTCTACTGCACACAAACAGTCGCGCCAAGATGGATAAATAGTGGCTATACAAATCCTATTCCCACTCTATGCTCAAGATATTTTCATTAAAATCAACAATTGATTTTAGTGCATTTCCTGTCATTATTTTTTCTATTTTCAATTAAAAAACCAGGCTTCAGAAAATATTAGTACGATTTTAGTACGCTCATTTTACCTGGTTGTTTATGGTGTCTTTATTATCATTTTTAGTCTTTACTATAAAGATTATATACTGTCAAAGCTTGATTATCAATTATTGTTTTGCTTCATTTCCAATATTTTGTTTTTCAATGCTTTTTATATTATTGGGGTCAGTCAAATCTTTACCTTCATATTTTTCAAGAAATTCCAATAATGCTGTTCTTCTAATTTTATAGCTTCCAAGTTTCAACGCTGGAAGTAATCCCGCCTTTATCAATTCGTATACATAAGAAGGACTTGATTTAATTAGTTTGGCAACTTCAGAAACTGTATAAAGCACATCCTGGGATTCAGCATTATAAATAACAGTAACATTCTGTTTTTCACCAATAAAACTATGCCTTTTTAGTTCATTTATAATTGCTTCTGCAATTTGCTTTTCATCAATCTTTATTTCCATAAATACACCCCAATTTTAATTATAAATTAAAGGGATGTCCTACACATGAACACCCCTTTTTTATGCTTGTTCTGCCCTGCCAGGTTACCCTTCTGTTTGTTTTAGGGTTATAGGTAAGGGTAAGTATTACCCAGCCATTAAAAGCCCCTTAAAACTCAAAATAAAGGCTTGTTCTTTAGAATAGGTCTTGAATTAATCTTTTATAAAGTGCATCATCTATTTTCAAAAGGCTTTCTTTGCCATCTTTAAATTTAATTGCAACATGGTATATTCCTTTCTCTTTTGCACTTAATGCACCAGCTAACATTCCAACCCCACCAAGTAATGCACCGCCAACAATACCCCTGGCAACCCCGCTTGCAGCACTTTTTTGATGTTCTTCTGTTATTACTTCATACGCTTCAACTGTTTCTTTATTAAGTTTAACCTTCTTAAAACCCCTGGTAAGCATAACGCCGCCAATTCCTTGTTTAACTTGCCAACCTAAATATTCACCAGCCAAAACATAACTAATCAAAGTATTTCACCCCTTTAATATAATTTATAAGCAATACCCTTATCTGAATATTCTTAATTGTATTCTGTCAAAATTAACTATTTTTGAAATTAATTTTTAAATAATTATATCATTATATATTAGAATATTCCATATTTATCCATTGCAACTTAATATAATAAACAACCAGCGACCAATACAATAAAAAACCCGCCATACCAATATTATATTTAGGTTGTCGTATTATGTGGAAAACAGTTATTTATTTAGGATTTCTGTCAGGGGTCTTTCATTCATGTATTCTTCAAATTCCTTTTTTAATTCTTCAGGTGCATCATCTTTTAAATGCCAATTAAAAGGTTCTTCCACAAAATATGGGCTATCAATAAAGCTTG
>DUMD01000219.1 GCA_012840065.1 Clostridia bacterium | reverse complement strand
TGTCCACCGCAGTATCCGGATATGACGGAACAATTATGCGAAGCCATTTACAGTAAGGTATGCGATATTGATGAAAAAATTGATGCAATCTACCCCAAGGTTATGGATATGCATGAAAAGATTGAGGATATTCACAAACATATGCAGGAACATATGCATGATGATGATAAATACTGCAAATAAAAGGCAGACTACCTCCTTCTTGAACCGGAAGAAAGCTAGTGCTTTCTTCCGGTTTTTATTTTTTTTGAGTATTGACAAGAGGAAGAAAATAGATTATGATGTAATTGAAAGCAATTGATAATGATTATCAATATCTTTTGTCCACTAATTGATTAGGTTTTTACTGGCAAGAAGGGGAGTGGTTTGACAGATGAAATTAGCAGAGATTAAAAAAGGACAAAACTTTAGAATAACTCAGATTCCAGATGAAATTATTAGGGCTCAGACTATCAGGTTTGGAATTTCCGAGGGAAGCGAAGCCACCTGCGTGCAGGTTATTCCTGCCGGCCCTATTATTGTAAAGAAAAATCGGCATGAAATTGCAATTGGCCGGGCTTTGGCCAATTCCATTGAAATAGAGGCTACTCCAAAACAGAAAAGAATTTTTGTTCCTAATGAGAAGTTGGGGTTAGCCGGAGAGAGGTGACGGCTGATGCATAAACATACCAGCCATTGCGCTTTAGATTTTCCTGCAAATGCCAGAAAAATAGTTCTTGCCGGTAATCCCAATGTGGGAAAATCAGTCTTTTTTAATGCCTTAACCGGCATCTATGTGGACGTATCTAATTATCCGGGAACAACTTTGGATATATCCCATGGAAGATACGGGGAGGATGTAGTCATTGATACTCCAGGGGTATATGGGGTATCTTCCTTTAACGACGAGGAGAGGGTTGCCCGGGACGTTATCCTTACTGCTGACGTGGTAATAAATGTAGCTGATGCAGCCCATCTGGAAAGGGATCTTTTCTTGACCCAGCAGATTATTGATATGGGGATCCCTCTGGTGTTGGTTTTAAATATGATGGATGAGGCAGAGGCCCAGGGCTTGCAGATAGATGTTCCTCGTTTGTCCGAACTTTTGGGGGTTCCTGTTGTTCCTGCCGTTGCCATTCGCAAAGATGGAATTGAAGAGCTGAAAGCAGCTTTACCCCAGGCTCGGAAGGGGAAAATTGATCCTGAATTGGAGGAAAAACTAAAGCCTTTATTGGAAAAGGTTGATACCCAGGCAGAAGCCCTGATGATTTTGGAAGAGGATCAGTTTGTAGCGGCTTGCCATGGAATCAAGATAGAAGAAAAAAGCCGGGAAGAAATTTACCTCAAACGCCGGGAGCGGGTAGACTGTATTTTAGCCCAAGTTATTAAAGAAACAAATAAGGGTGCAAGCTTTAGCACAAAACTAAGCCGGGCTATGATCAATCCCTTAACCGGCATTCCTATTCTTATTTTGCTACTCTGGGGAATGTACCAGTTAATCGGGGTCTTTGTGGCCGGTACGGTAGTTGGTTTTACTGAGGAAACTATTATGCAGGGAATTTATGAGCCTGCTGTTCATGGTTTTATTTCCAGATTTATCAGTGAAGAGTCAATTCTGGGGCGGTTCCTAATCGGTGAATTTGGCCTGCTGACGATGACAGTCACCTATATCCTTGGGTTGCTGCTTCCTCTGGTAGTAGGATTCTACTTTATTCTTTCCATCATGGAGGATTCCGGCTACCTGCCCCGTTTGGCAACCCTGGCTGACCGGGTCTTGACCTTTTTTGGTTTAAACGGTCGGGCTATCATCCCTATTATCCTTGGTTTTGGCTGTGTTACCATGGCCACCATAACCACCCGGATGTTGGGTTCGGACCGGGAACGGAAAATAGCAATTTTCCTCTTAGGTTTGACCATTCCTTGTTCCGCCCAGTTGGGAGTTATTGCCGGCTTGTTGGCCGGATTGGACGCCGGTTTGGTTGCCCTCTATCTTTTGGTTATAGTTGGAGTTTTTGCCCTGGCAGGAACAGCCTTAAATAAATTACTGCCCGGAAAATCAACGGATCTTTTAATCGAAATTCCGCCCCTTCGACTGCCCCGCTGGGACAATGTGCTGAAAAAGACGGTTACTAAATCCGCAGCCTTTATTAAAGAAGCAACGCCCCTTTTTGCCCTGGGTGCTCTTTTAATTACGACCATGCAGTTAACAGGTTTTCTGGAACTGGCCCAAAATGCCCTTGTTCCCCTTACCCAAGGCTGGTTGAAACTGCCTAAGGAAACCACAACCGCTTTTATTATGGGGTTGGTACGGAGGGATTTTGGAGCTGCCGGACTTTATGAATTGGCTATGACTCCTAAACAGACCATGGTTGCTTTACTGACCATAACTATGTTTGTGCCCTGTATTGCTTCCGTTATCGTAATCTATAAGGAAAGGGGCTGGAAAGAGGCCAGCTTGGTTTGGTTAAGCACCTGGGTAATTGCCTTCCTGGTCAGCGGAGTTGTGGCTCAGCTTATCATTTAATAAGGAGGGGGGCAAGGTGGATAAAAAGGAAAAAAACAGACAGTGTCGGGTCTGCGGCCTGCCCATAACAGACCCTGGGTTAATCCGTTGTCCCCGCTGTAATACGGTTTTATTAAAATTAGTAAGCTGTTCCGGCAACTGCCGGGAATGCCAAATTAAAAATGATTGTAAGGAGAGGTAGAAGCTAATTCTACCTCTTTTTTTATGTTGTCAACCTCTGGATAAAAATTCTTTCAAAGGGAAAGATATCTTTTAGAAGCTGTGGAGGTGGTTCCCGCTGATAAAAAGAAGGAATTTTTTGAAACCCAAGTCAGTAAAAAAACTTAAGTTGGAAAAAAGAAAAAATGAGATTATCGCCAATTTGGAAGCCGGAGAAAATGTTAGGGAAGTATATTTAAATACTGATCTGGACTATAATTTAGACCTTTTCAAAAGCTATTTACATAATTGCAGTGATGTTATTTATCGGGAAATTGAACTGGAACTTTCCCAGCCCGTCCGAGCATGTATTATTTATGTTGACGGCCTGGTTAATAATGATACCATAGACCGCTACATCCTTCTCCCCCTGCTGGAACTCAGATTTAAAGCTGACCAAGTGGGAGAAAGTATTGATTTAATAACAGAACTTAAGGACAAGATATTAGCGGTGAATGAGATTATCCAGACCGGAACTTTAGGGGAACTTTTGGATTCACTCTTAACCGGTTCCACCATTGTTTTGGTGGATGGTTTTTCCCTGGCTTTGGCCTGCACTACCAAGGGCTGGGAGGACCGGCCTGTTACTGAAAATACAACGGAAACGGTGGTTAGAGGCCCCAGGGAGGCCTTTGTGGAAAACATCCGGACCAATACTGCTCTTTTGCGGCGGCGGTTAAAAACCCATCGTTTAAAAATTGAGACCATGCTGATTGGCCGGGAGTCCAAAACGGAAACTGCCATTGTTTATATGGAAGGAATAGCTTCTGAAGAGATGGTGGAAGAGGTGAGAAAACGGTTAAAACGAATCGAAATAGATTCAACTTTTGGCGGTGGGGAAATAGAAGAATTTATCAGCGATAACCCCTATTCTATTTTTCCCCAGGTCAGGGCCAGTGAACGGCCGGACTCGGTGGCCTCTGACCTCCTGTCCGGCCGGGTTGCCATTATAACCGACGGAACTCCCATTGTGCTGGTTGTGCCGGTAATCTTTCTCCAGTTTATCCAAAGCAGCGAAGATTACTATCAGGGCATCTATTACGGCAGCCTTTTAAGGCTTTTGAGGCTGGCAGCTTTCTTTTTAACGCTGACCCTGCCTTCTTTATACGTGGCCATAACCACCTTCCACCATGGAATGCTGCCTTCACCCCTTTATTTAAGCGTAGCCGCCGGCCGGGAAGGAGTGCCTTTTCCGGCTTTGCTGGAGGCTCTCCTGATGGAGTTTACCTTTGAAATCTTAAGGGAAGCCGGGGTCAGACTGCCCAAGGCCGTAGGTCAGACTGTCAGTATTGTGGGGGCCCTGGTGGTGGGGGAATCTGCCGTCCGGGCAGGACTGGTAAGTCCCCTCATGGTGATTGTGGTTTCCCTGACCGCTATTTTTTCCTTTGTTATTCCTAATTACAGTGTGGCCATTACCATCCGTTTTCTCCGTTTTCCCCTGATGATTTTAGCCGGTACTTTGGGCTTTTTCGGTTTGACTTGGGGACTGCTTTTGCTCCTCTTTAGGATGGTCTCCCTTCGTTCCTTTGGGGTTCCTTATTTTTCCCCCCTTGCTCCCTTAAACCTGGAAAGCTGGAAAGATATCTTTGTCCGGGCCCCCTGGTTCCGGATGCGGAAAAGACCTTACTTGTTTGTCAGGGATAATGTTAACAGAATGCCTAAGATGGAAACTCCCCAACCACCTAAAAAGTCAGGTGAGGAAAAATGAAAGAACAAATTTCTAACCGCCAGTTTTTATTTGTTTTAATCCTGCTGGTTATCCCTACTGTTATCATGTATGTGGGCGGAATAGGAGCAAGTATGGCTAAAGAAAATGTTTGGATTAGCGTGCAGATTGCTTCCTTGTTTGCTGTTCTTATTATTTACATCAATGTCAAACTGGGTTTAAGATTTCCTAATTCTGATTTCGGGCAAATCTGCCGGCTCTTAACCGGCAAGTGGTTTGGTTCCCTTATTATCCTCTACTATTCTTTTTGGCAGTTATTTACGGGAAGTACCATTTT
>DUMD01000218.1 GCA_012840065.1 Clostridia bacterium | reverse complement strand
TCCATTCCCCACAGCCAGGACAGCGACCAAACCATTTAGAAGTTTCGCTACCGCATGCCTGGCAGATAAATTTTGCCCTTATTTTTGCCACCTTTCCCCTCCCCTAACATCTATAAGGTAAAAATTTTCACCCAGTTTACATTATAACATTTCTAACTTACCTTTACAACAAAGAGGAGTACCTTCCCGGCACCCCTCCCCATTAAATCATTATTTCGAAAAGACTAATTTCCCCTCTTTAGCAGAAACTATAATTTTATCCCCGGCTTTAAATGTACCTTTTAAAATTTCCTCAGAAATCTCATCCTCAACCAATTTCTGAATAGATCTTCTGAGGGGCCGGGCCCCGTATTCCAAATCATAACCTTTTTCAACTAAAACCTCCTTAGCTTCCGGAGCAAATTCTATGCTCAGATCGTGTTCTTTAAGGCGATTTTCTACCTGTTTAAGCATTAAATCAATAATTTTAAACAAATGCTCTTTGTTTAAAGGATGGAATACGATTACTTCGTCTATCCTGTTTAAAAATTCGGGCCGAAAGGCCTTTCTTAATTCTTCCATGACTTTATCCTTCATCCGTTGGTAATTATCTTCATCACTCTCATTAGTTTTAAAGCCCACTCTGCTTTCACTTTTGATAGTGTTTACACCCACATTGGAAGTCATGATAATTACAGTATTCCTGAAATCCACTGTTCTTCCCTGGCCGTCAGTTAGCCGTCCATCCTCTAAAACCTGGAGGAGGACATTAAAAACTTCCGGATGAGCTTTTTCAATTTCATCAAAGAGGACTACCGAATATGGTTTTCTCCTGACCTTTTCCGTCAACTGTCCTCCCTCATCATAACCAACATAGCCGGGTGGGGAACCAATCAGACGGGATACGGCATGTTTTTCCATATACTCTGACATGTCCAGCCTAATCATAGCATCCTCGTCACCAAATAAGGCCTCGGCCAAAGCTCTGGCCAATTCTGTTTTTCCTACCCCGGTAGGACCAAGGAAAATAAAGGAACCTACAGGTCGTTTGGGATCCTTCAGCCCAGCTCTGGCCCTTCTAACTGCTCTCGCTACTGCCTGCACGGATTCTTCCTGCCCAATGACCCTTTCATGGAGTATTTTCTCCAAATTTAATAGCCGCTCTGATTCTTCTTCAGCTAATTTTTTAACCGGAATCCCCGTCCAGCTGGCCACAATATGGGCAATATCTTCCGGGCCTACCACCGAACGTTCCTTTCCTCTTTTTTCTTCCCAACTACTTTTAATATTCTGCAGTTCTTCTTGCATTTTCCTTTCCTTATCCCTTAGGCTTGCCGCCTTTTCAAATTCCTGACTTCTAACGGCAGCCTCTTTTTCTTTCTTAATTTGCTCCAGCTGAACTTCTAAATCCTTTATTTCCGGCGGAGCAGTATAGCATTGCAACCTTACCCGGGATGCAGCTTCATCTATCAGGTCAATTGCCTTATCCGGCAGAAATCTATCCGTAATATAACGATCCGACAGATTAACGGCGGCTTTGATTGCCTCATCAGTAATCTGCACTCCGTGATGGGCCTCATAACGATCCCTTAGCCCGCGAAGAATTTCTATTGATTCCTCTTTACTAGGTTCGTCAACCATTACAGCTTGAAATCTGCGTTCTAAAGCCGGATCCTTCTCAATATGTTTTCTATATTCATCTAAAGTCGTTGCTCCTATACACTGAATTTCTCCTCTAGCTAAAGCAGGTTTCAAAATATTTGCCGCATCTATTGCCCCTTCTGCACCGCCGGCCCCAATTATGGTATGCAGTTCATCAATAAAAATCACAACATCCTGGGCTTTTCTAATTTCGTCCATTACCTTTTTTAATCTGCCCTCAAACTCGCCCCGATATTTGGTACCTGCCACCATAGATGCCAAATCCAGGCTAACAACCCTCTTATCTCTTAAAATTTCCGGCACCTTGTTTTCCACAATCCTTTGAGCAAGACCTTCAGCAATGGCAGTCTTGCCAACTCCCGGATCGCCGACTAAAACCGGATTGTTTTTTGTTCTCCGACTTAAAATTTGGATAACCCTTTCAATTTCTTTTTCCCTGCCAATTACCGGATCAATTTTATTCTCTTCGGCAAGCTTAGTAAGGTCTCTACCAAATTGATCAAGGGTAGGAGTATTACTCCTCCGCTTGTTCTTACCCTTTGCATTTGAACTAATCTCAGCTCCCCCCAACATAGCCAAAACCTGCTGACGAGCCCGGTCTAGATCAACTCCCAGTGACTTTAAGACCCGGGCCGCCACCCCTTCACCTTCTTTAATCAAGCCCAACAACAAATGTTCCGTACCTATATAATTATGTCCCAAATTAAGAGCTTCCTCCCAGGCCAGTTCGAGAACCCTTTTAGCCCGAGGAGTTAACCCAATTTCCAAAATAGGTTCAGTACCCACGCCAATAAATTTTTTCACTTCTGTCCGAACCTGTTCCAAACTAACGCCCAAGCTAGCTAATACCTGAGCGGCAATGCCTTCTCCTTCTCTAATCAAACCTAATAAGATATGCTCTGTACCAACATGCTGATTAAGCCTTCTGGCTTCATCCTGGCTTAACATAATCACCCGCTGTGCTCTTTCCGTAAAATTATGAAACATTTTATTCACCTCCGCTTTCAAAAAAACTAACCCAAATTAACTTAACTCAATTTTTCTCTAATTAATTCTGCTCTTTTTAAATCCCTTTCCTCCGGCCCCAATTCCTGTCCCATTATTTTCTGCAGAAAAGCCGGAGCAATAAGAATTATTAATTCATCTATAGCTTGTTTACTAACCTGTGGATATAAATTCAAAGCTGCTCCCAGCCTGAGATCTGAAAGATGGGTCATTGCTTCCTGGGAAGAAATAATATGGGCATATTTAAGAGTTCCATATGCTCTCCCGACTTTATTCAAAAGCCCTTCTTTCCCATGGGTCATAATCCCCTCACGCATAGTTCGCTCTTGCTCTATGACATGCTTAGTAACCCTATAGAGATTATCGATTATTTCCTCTTCCTTCAGACCCAGAGTAATCTGGTTAGATATTTGAAAGATATTTCCAAATGCTTCTGTCCCTTCACCATACAAGCCTCGAACCGTTAACCCGAACTTAGCCACGTTATTAACAACTTTTCCGATTTGTTTTGTCATGGCCAAAGCAGGCAAATGGACCATTACTGATGCCCTCATTCCGGTTCCTGCGTTGGTAGGACAAGCCGTTAAATACCCCTTATCCTCCAAAAAAGCAAAATGTAGCTTTTCTTCTAATAAATCGTCCAGCCTATTAACCTCTTCCCAAGCTTTTTGTAGTTCAAGTCCGGGAGAAAAACATTGAATTCGCAAGTGGTCTTCCTCATTAATCATAATACTGATTGTTTCAGAACCATTGAGAATAACAGCCCTATCCCGAAAATTTTCAATAAATTGAGGACTTACCAAATGTTTTTCCACTAAGATTAATCTATCCAGACCACTCATTTCATTTAACGGATTCAACTGCAAATCCTGATATGGAGGATGATTTTTAATTACCTCAACTGCATTTTTTAATCTCTTAATTACTTCCCTTAATGCTGTATCAGAAGCAAGATGAGGAAAGGGCAAATCCACAAAATTCCGTGCCAGCCTCACCCTGCTGCTCAAAACAACATCCGATTCAGGCCCCTCTTCTCGAATCCAGGAGGGTATCCATTTCCGCACAAAATTATCCAATGACATCACTAACACCTCCTAAGATTCAACTTGCTTTTCTAATCTACGAATTAGGTCTCTCAATTCAGCGGCTCTTTCAAAATCTTCCCTTTCTACACAACGGGCCAATTCCTCCCTAAGCTGGCTAATTTCCCGTTTTAACCTAATTGAGCTTCCGGTAGAATAAGGTATTTTCCCGGTATGTTGGGTAGAACCGTGAATCCTTCTAAACAGTGGATTAAGTCTATCCCGAAAAGCTTCATAGCAACGGGCGCAACCAAATCTCCCATCTTCTAAAAACTGTTTGTAGGATAAACCACAGACCTGACATTCCAAATTAGCATAATCAGCCTGCTCAGCTGGGGCCATGAATCCCAGATTATTTGTATTGGGGTTAAGAAAACCGCTTAAGAAATTACTCATTCCCGGATTAATAAAGCCATTGAAAAAGTTATTCATCCAGGGATTAATAAAGCCACCAAAGAAATTATTCATTCCGGCAGTCGGTCCAAAACTGAAATTGAAACCTCCTTTTTCTGCCGCGCATTGTTCACATAAATTCATTTGTGTTTTTTGATTATTAATGATCTGAGTAAAATGAACTGTTGCCGGTCTTATTTTACATTGTTCACAAAGCATGACAAATACCTCCTTGCAAACAAATTAACCAACCATGAATTAACTCTTAATTAAAGCAACTAACATTGCTTTTAACAAGTTAGCTCTGAGATACTCTCTCAAAGGTGAATCAACTGTAAGATTGCGGCGATCTATTACCGCCTGCATAATAGCAGCTTCCCGAAGCGTGATGATTTCTTCTTTCTCCAAACGTTCTATCAAATCTTCTGCCGCCTTCTGCTTTATTTTTTCCGGAAGATCCTCGTGAATTGCTTGCATTAAATCCTCATCTTCAGAAAGCTCTAATTTGCTGACCCGAATATAGCCCCCGCCTCCCCTTCTGCTTTCTACAAAATATCCTTTTTCAAAAGTAAATCTGGTTTGCAATACATAATTAATCTGGGAGGGAACGCAGGAAAATTGGTCAGCTAATTGGTTTCTCTGGATTTCAACAATACCTGTATCAGACTCCTCAATCATTTGTCTTATATATTTTTCTATTTTATCCACCAAGCTAGCCAAATTATCCCGCCCCTCTCTGAATCTAACCACCTTTTCTGACTTTGACTATCTTTGACCTTCTGATTACATTATAGCATGTTAGAAAAAATATGCAATCCCTTTATTAGATTACCCTTTAAATTTTTCTTTTAAACTTTTCGAGAAAAGCTCTCTAAAATTGATTGGCAGTCTTTCACTAATTAAAATTAAGCTGGAAACAAAAAAAGCAAAGTGAGCCAGCTTTTACCAAAATAAAGAAATTTAAAGAAAATTTTAATGAATTTTTGTAAAACAGGTGAAGACCAGGTCGGGCTAACAATTACTTCTAACATAAAAATTGTTCATATGGAAAACAATAAAATTAGACAAATAAAAGGAGGTGATTCCTTAGGTGACAAACGGTAAAAGCTCCAAATCGAGTTTTTCTAAAAGTGCTTTAGAACAATTCCAGTTTGAAGTTGCCTCGGAATTAGGTTTAGCCGATAAATTGAAAAGCAGTTCCTCGTCCGTAAGTTCTTCTTCCTCAGAGTCATCACCCAGTAAATAGCGCTCTAAGGAAGTTTTTAAAAACTTAAGGAGGAATAGAATGCCAAAACAATATGTCCCTAAACAGTTAAGTCCCTGTGAACAACAAGAGGCTTTAATCAATAAATATGGCAGCGAATATGAATTTCACAAGGCTAAAAGAGTTAACCTAAATGCCGGATTAATTGCCAAAAAGCAAAAGGAAGAATATAATCAGCGAACCGGCAAGGATTTTTATTAAGCATGGATTTGCTTAACCAGTTAATTTTCCCGCTAGGCTTAAAAAGCTGGCAATATCTCTAGTTTTGCCAAGGAGCTGAAAAATAAACCCGTTCTGCGCAGAACTTGAAATAAAATAGCAGCGCCCGTTAGGACGCTGCTTCTATTATGCCCAAATTGTTTAATAAGTCTCTGTTTGTGAAAAATAGTTAGGAGCTTCTTCCGTAATAAGAACGTCATGGGGATGGCTTTCTCTTAATCCAGCATTGGTAATCCGAATAAATTTAGCCTTTTCCTGCAATTCTTTAATATTTCTTGTTCCACAGTAGCCCATCCCGGCCTTCAGGCCTCCTAATAATTGAAAGACAATATCAGCCAGTGGACCGCGATAAGGCACTCTTCCCTCAATGCCTTCCGGCACAAGTTTATGGGCATCCTCTTGGAAATACCTGTCTTTACTGCCTTTTTCCATGGCCGAAAGGGATCCCATCCCCCGATAAACTTTAAAGCTTCGACCTTTATAAATAACCCTCTCTCCCGGGCTTTCCTCTGCAGCCGCAAACAAGTTCCCAATCATAACCGTGCTTGCTCCCGCAGCAATGGCTTTTGGAATATCACCGGAAAATTTTATACCCCCATCGGCAATAATAGGAATACCGTATTCCTTAACAGCCCGAGCACATTCATAAACAGCTGTAATTTGAGGCACACCTATTCCGGCCACAACCCTGGTTGTACAGATAGAGCCAGGACCTACTCCAACTTTAACAGCATCTGCTCCTGCTTCTGCCAGCTCCCTAGCCCCTTCTCCTGTAGCAACATTGCCGGCAATTATCTGCATATCGGGGAAATGCTTTTTCAGCATTTTTACGGTATCAATAACGCCTTTAGAATGGCCGTGGGCTGTATCCACCACAATTACATCCACCTGGGCATCAACAAGAGCCTGAGCCCTTTCCAGAGTATCTTTAGCTACTCCTATAGCCGCACCAACTAACAGCCTTCCTTTTTCATCTTTTGCAGAATTTGGATATTGTTTGGTTTTTTCTATATCCTTAATAGTAATCAGACCTTTAAGCATATAATTATCATCGACAATAGGCAGCTTTTCTATTTTATGTTTCTGCAAAATTTCCTGAGCTTGCTCTAAAGTTGTTCCCACAGGAGCTGTAATTAGGTTCTCTTTAGTCATGACTTTATCAATGGGCTGGTTGAGGTTCTTTTCAAACCGTAAATCACGGTTAGTTAAAATACCGACCAATTTCCCTTCCACCGTAATAGGTACCCCAGAAATATGGTATCTTTCCATAATAGCTAAAGCATCTCGTAAAGTATGTTCAGGTGATAAGAAAATAGGATCAGTAATAACACCATGTTCCGACCTCTTTACCCGGTCTACTTCGCCAGCTTGCTGTTCAATGCTCATATTCTTATGGATAATCCCTATCCCGCCTTCCCGGGCTATGGCAATAGCTAACCGGGATTCGGTTACAGTGTCCATCCCTGCGCTTACCAAAGGTATATTAAGTTTTATTTTTTTTGTCAAGTAAGTAGAAACATCTACTTCGCTGGGCAGAACATCAGACTTGGCTGGAAGTAGAAGAACATCATCAAAGGTTAACCCTAAACCAACAAGCTTTTCATTGTCCATCTTTTTCCTCTCTCCCATTTTTTATTCTAAAATTATTAGTCAATATAATATCATATTATTTAATTTCTTGCTAATTATTTTTATAATCTAGCCAAAATTTATCCTTTTCAAACTCCCCAAAAGCTTTATCCTTTTTTAACAAAAAACACTTTGACTAAACACTTAACAAGATTCAAGCTAGCAAACCAAAAGTTTTTAAACATTAAATCTAAAATTAATAATATCCCCGTCCTGAACAATATATTCCTTGCCCTCAAGCCGGAAAAGCCCTTTCTCCTTAACCTTGGCCATACTACCGAGCTGATGCAGATCCTCATATTTAACTACCTCCGCTCGGATAAAACCACGTTCAATATCTGAATGGATTTTACCCGCCGCCTTTTTGGCATTGGTCCCCATCCTAATTGTCCAAGCTTTAACCTCATCCTCACCGGAAGTAAAGAAAGAAATTAAATTGAGTTTATTATAAATGGTTCTGGCTAACCGGTTAATTCCCGGTTCTTTAATTCCAAGTTCAGCCAGGAAGAGTTCCCTGTCCTCCTCCGATAAACGATTAATTTCCATTTCCATCAAAGCACATATTTCTAAAATTAAAATTCCTTTTTCAGAAAGGATTTTCTCCAGTTCCTCCTTCCCCGGATATTGACCGGAGCTAAACTGTTCCTCATCCACATTAACCACTGCGATAACCGGCTTCATAGTAAAAAAATTGTAGTTTTGAAGCATTTGCAGTTCCTCCGGTTCAAGAGCCAGTTTGCTGATGGGGATACTATTTTCCAAGGCTTCTTTACATTTCTGTAAAATAGGAAGCTCAGCCTGGCTTTCTTTAGCCTTCTTCTTCTGAGTATTAATCCGTTCGATTCTTTTTTCTACCAGATCCAAATCGGCAAACAAAAGCTCCATTTCTACCGTTTCCCAATCCCGGACAGGGTCAATGCTTTCTTCCACATGAGGCACATCCGGAGATTGAAAGGCTCTAACCACATGCACAAGAGCATCCACTTTTCTAATTGTATCCAAAAACTGATTGCCAACTCCCTGACCTTGACTTGCTCCCTGCACCAGCCCTGGAACATCAATCAATTCAATTTGGGCATAAGTAGTTTTTTTAGGCTTGTACAGTTTGCTTAAAAAGTCAATTCTCTCATCGGGAACCCAGGCAGTACCTAAATTTGCTTCTGTTTTGCCGGAGAAAAAATTAGATGTCTCCGCTTCGGAATTAGTCATTAAATTATATAATGTAGTTTTTCCTACCAAAGGTAGGCCAATTATCCCGCAAGTTAAAGCCAATCTTCCTTCACTCCTTCCATAACTATAACACTTTGATTATACATTAAGTTAATTAAACCCTGCAACTATCGACATTTTCTGATTCCTTTCTACCGTTCCTTGCACATAATAAGGATTGGTCAAGGCTTTTTTAAAAGCTTCCTTAGCCTCAGGACTTGAATCTATAGTATAAATCCATTTATTATCCACCGCATTAAACCAAACCGCCATCCTAATTTTGGGATAATTTTTAGTTAAGGAAGCAAAACCCTCTTCTATCCAGGCAGCTTTATCGCCCCCCACTTCATTACAGGAAAATTCTCCAATCATAAAAGGTTTATCCGGATATTTATTGCTGTAATCATCGTAGATAGGACGATAAATTTGGTCAAAATCCCTCCAAATGTCATAGGGATAGCTGGTTCCGTTATTGTAGCCGGTTAAACCGATCCAATCCACATACTCATCCCCAGGATAGTACAGATGGGGATTATTCCACCTAAAATTGGGGTAAGACCGGTCATGGGGATTCCAGACAAATTGGACATTATCTGCCCCTTCTTCCTGAAAAATCCGGTGAATTCTCTTCCAGGCCTCTTTATAAATATCATGGTCTAAACTGAGAAACCAAGCGCACCAAGGATCCCAGTCCCCATTCATTTCATTGGAAATTCTCAGAAAAACAGGGTTGCCGAATTCTTTAATCCCACGGGCCCACTCCCGAATATAATCATCGTAGACCCCGGCCGCTATATCAGGAGTGGCATGGTACTGCCCATCATTTGTCCACCAAGGCTGCCAAGTCAGCATGACAATCCTCTTTTCCTCCTTGGCGCTTTCCAGCATTTCTTTAGGCAAGGAACTGCCAAATAAGCAATAGGTCATTAAAAAGTCAAATCTATGGTTTAAATCCTCTTCCAATTGCTTCATCCTCTCATTTCCTTCAGGACTAACCAGGGCACCGGGCATAAAAACCCCCCAGACCAGCCCGTCTTTGGGGATTCTAAAAGTTAAGTCTTTCCCCGAAAAAACTAAATCACAAACAGGAGTCTCTTTTCTTTCCTGGCTTACCATCATCTCTGTTTGGGGAATAATTTTAAAGCTCTTTAGCAAGCTATCAAGCTGCTGGCTATATGCAGAAAATTCCTTTTCCGAGCTTTTCATAATAAAAGTAAAAATCTGGTTTTTTAAGATAAGATTAACTTCCCGATAGTAATTTAAGTCATTGGGGATTCCTGCAATATAGGGTCTTTTCCAGCAAAATTCATAACTAGTATACTTCCCAACTTTACCCTTTTTTTGACTTAACAATTTAACACCGCTCTTACCCTCAATTATCTGCTTATTGCTATACCAAATATAATCGTTGGCAGAAACATTTTTTAAAGGCTGATGATAAATACTCAATTTGAAATGACCGTCAAGGGAAAATTGAACTACACTTTCTTTATTACTTTCATCCACCTGCCAGCTGCTTGGATATCTTACGGAATAGCCATCATAGCGATTATTGTAAGTTAAATAAGTAAAATGAACATCTGCTCTAGGTTTGCTAGCATTTAGCAACATAAAAACCAGCAAAAAAACACCTAAAAATAATCCTTTTCTTTTACTCAATTTTCTCCCCCATTTATCTTTTTTCTTCTATGGCAATAATTTCCGTTTAGAAATAATTCACCCAAAAAAAGCACCTTGTCTCTAGACAAGGCTTTTCTTCAACGTAATGCTATCCGAGGTCCAACCTCCCTAGTCTTTTCCGGTTCAAGAGCTGCCCTGGTATAGCGGTTTCCCGCATTCCAAAGAATCCACTCCTGAATATTGTTATCATAAGTTGCTTTAATTTGTGCCCTCACCTCTTCCGCCGTATAAACACTCTGCAAACTAAAATCCTGCAACCAGGGACGAATTTTAACTCCCGTATGTCCAACCCTTTCTTTAGCATTCTTCAAACTGTAAAAAACTGTTTCATAAGGCTGGCGGTCCGGATTTTTTAAGCCAAAATTTCCTGGAATATAGTGGGAAGGGTAAACCATAGGACAAATATAGTCAACCTGCTCGGACATGCCAACAATTTTTTGCCCAATCCCCATGTCTCCCTCAGTCACAGAAGTTGTTAAGCCAAAAATATCGACGGAAAGGGGAACTTCATAGGGTTCCATTTCCTTACGCATGAAGGCCAAAAATTCTTCAATTGTTTGGGCCCTATCCCATTCATTTTGAGCCGGATAAATCGCATTAACAGTAGCCCCATCGGATGGGAAACGAATATAATCTAATTGGATTTCTTTAAAACCCTTTTCCACCGCTTCTTTAGCTAAATCCGCTATATAATTCCAATTTTCCTTGTTATAGGGGTCCAACCAACTTAAACCTTTTCTATCCTTCCAGACTCCTCCGTTCTTATTATGCACGGCTAAATCAGACCGTTTAGAAGATACGATAGGATCTTTAAAAACAACTATCCGTGCTATAGGAAAAATATTGTGCTGGTGTAAAGTATGGAGCAAAGCATCAAGATCTTTTATTTTCTTTCTTCCGGCCCCTGTTTCTTTAGCTAAAGGCACATTACTTTCGTAACTGATTTCCCCTCTATCATCCTTAATATCAATAACCATAGCATTAATTTCCGTCTCATCGGCAAGTTTAAGTAATTCATTAAACCGGCTTTCCATTCCGGCGGTATAGCCGGTTAAATATATCCCTTTTACATGGACTATCGGTAAATCATAATATATCTGTCTATCCCTTTTTTCTTCCTCCGCCAAAACCAAAGCCACATCCATTTCTCCAAAAGCTGTGCCAGTCCCACTTGTATTACTCCGACAACCAGAAAGAAACAAAAAGAAAAATAAAAAACCAATAAAAATAATTTTCCCAATTTTTAATCTCCTCATAAATTCACTCCCTCAATTTTTCATCTTGAAATAAAACTGGAAGATGCTAATCTTATTTAATACTTCACAGATACAGACTAAAAATCTTCTAAAAAACTGCCAGCTTATCTTCTTCTGACAAAAAACTGACACTTAAACAGCCACTTTTTAGTGGCTGTTTTCTCATAGTCACACAAAGCTTTTGTCCCAGCTTAAGATTATTTTCGACAGGATTGGATAGGTTTCCTCCCCAAAAACAAGTAATTGTAATAAAGCGTCTAAAATAAAAAAACCGAACACTAATTGTCCGGTCAAAAAAAGACAAAAAAAATGGCTCCTCAGGTAGGGTTCGAACCTACGACCTACCGGTTAACAGCCGGTTGCTCTACCGCTGAGCTACTGAGGCACAATTAGTAAGTTCCGGCG
>DUMD01000217.1 GCA_012840065.1 Clostridia bacterium | reverse complement strand
TTCCATAGCATCGGCTAAACTTTCCCCCGAAGACACCCTAAACTTAATTTCTTTGAGAACTTGTTTAAGTTGTTTATTTTCTGTTTGCTCTATTAGAACAGTCAAACAAGACATAAAAGGAACACCGGCTTCAATCATAGTTGCCAATTGGCGGCAAAAAATAGCTAAATCCTTTGGTTTAGTTTTGTAGGTTAAATTAGAAAAATATTTTTCAACCGTAGTTTCTTCTTCTAAGCTTAATTTAGTTATGTAATAACCTGACGCTCTTAAAACAGATGCAGCAGAATGTTCATTTTCTCTATCGATGCTACCTTCGAATCTTTGACCTTTTGTATCCACAACCCTATATTTAAATCTTGGAGACATGATAAATTACCTCACCTAAAAATTAAAGTCTAGATTGTTCAGCGTTTCTGGATTATTCGTTCTTGCCACAACTTCTTCATAAGAAATAAGCCCTTTCTGATAAAAACTTAATAAACAACTATCTATTGTCTGCATCCCATATTTACCTCCAGTTTGAAGAGAAGAAATAATCTGATAATTTTTCCCTTCTCTTATAAGATTCCGAATCGCTGGAGTTGCAATTAAAATTTCTACGGCTAGTATTCTACCCGTGCCATCTGCCCTAGGAATTAATTGTTGGGCAATTATTCCTTGAATTGTAGCTGCCAATTGGACTCTAATCTGCTGTTGCTGACCAGGAGGGAAAACATCAATTATCCGATCAATAGCCTGAATTGTATCGGGAGTATGCAGTGTGGCTAATACTAAATGGCCGGTTTCTGCTGCAGTAACTGCAGTAGCAATTGTTTCCAAATCTCTCATTTCTCCTACCAAAATGACATCTGGATCCTGTCTTAGAGCAGCTCGCAATGAACTGGAAAAAGATTTTGTATCAGAACCTACTTCCCGCTGATTAACAATAGATTTTTTATGCTGATGTAGATGTTCAATGGGATCCTCAATGGTAATTATATGTTTACTGGTTTCACTGTTAATTTGATCAATCATAGCAGCAAGAGTTGTAGACTTCCCGCTACCGGCCGGTCCAGTTATTAAGACTAATCCTTTATTTTTTCTAGCCAAATCGCTAACTATTTTAGGAAGTCCTAATTCCTTGATACTTTTTATTTCTATCGGTACTATCCTGATAGCAAGTCCCACAGCTCCCCGTTGTTTAAAAATATTGATTCTGAATCTGCTTACTTGAGGTATGCTATAGGATAAATCAATTTCCCCCTCTTCTCTAAACTGCCTTTTTTGTTTCTCATCTAAAATTGCATCAGCAAATTTTGCTGTATCAGCAGGAGTTAGTTTTGGATATTCTAGAGCAACAAGCACACCATTTTTTCTGACTAGAGGAGGAGAATTAATAGTTAAATGTAAATCAGACGCCTTTAAATCACAAGCTGTCTTTAGTAGTTCATTTATTTCCATCTATTTTCCTCCTTCTTCAGCAAAAGTAACTCGCATAATTTCATCCACTGTAGTAATTCCAGCAAATGCTTTTTCCAATCCATCCTTAAACATACTAATCATCCCTAAGGGTTTAGTTATATTTCTCATTCGTTCTACACTTAACCTAGCTCCAATCAAATCTCTAATTTCTCCATTTACTTCTAATATCTCATAAATACCGATTCTCCCTTTATATCCTGTTCCCTGGCATTGGCTACAGCCATTCCCTTTATATAACATTTTCCCCCTATATTCTTGCGGCAGCAAAAAAAAGGAAATATACCTATCCTCTTCTGCCGGATAAGATAGTTTACAGTTATTACAAATTACTCTCACCAATCTTTGACTGATAACTCCAATTAAGGCTGAAGAAAGAAGAAAAGGTTCTATTCCCATATCTACCAATCTTGATATTGTTGAAACAGCATCATTAGTATGAAGTGTACTTAAAACCAGATGTCCGGTCATAGCAGATCTGATTGCTATATCTGCTGTCTCAGAATCTCTTATCTCCCCAACCATAATTACATCGGGATCCTGTCTCAGAATTGCTCTTAGCCCGTTAGCAAAAGTAAGACCTGCTTTAACATTCACTTGTACTTGATTTACTCCTTCTAACGTATATTCTACTGGATCTTCTATCGTAATAATGTTTTTTTGGGGACTATTAATAGTCTCCAATCCCGAAAACAATGTAGTTGTTTTTCCACAGCCAGTTGGTCCGGTTGCCAGGATCATGCCATAGGGATATCTTAGCATCTTTTGAAATAACTTCAAATGACTATCAGACATCCCTAAGTTTTGCATTTTAATAATACCTTGGCTTTTATCCAAAATCCTAATTACTATTTTTTCTCCTAAAATAGTTGGTAAGGTAGAAAGCCTTAAATCAATCTTCTTTCCTCCAACATTGAGAGAAATACGGCCATCCTGGGGCACTCTTTTTTCCGCTATGTCCATATTGGCCATGATCTTCAGTCTAGATATTATGGCAGGAGTAATTTCCACAGGCAAAGATATGGTATCCCTTAAAATTCCATCAATTCTATATCTTATCTTTAAACCTCCATCCTTAGGTTCAAAATGAATATCACTAGATCTTTGTTCAACCGCTTGCTTAATAACTAAATCTACTAAACGAACAGCAGGGGCCTGTTCTTTATCAACTATAATTCTTGTATCTACTGCTTCTTTCCCATTTTGTTCTTCTTCCTTTTTAACCCCAACCATTTGTGGAGAAGTTTCATAAATTGGTTGAAGCAAGTCATAATAACGTGTAATAACTTCTTTAATTTCCCGAACAGAACTAATTACAGGAAAAACCTCATATCCTGTAATCATCTTAATTTCATCCAAAACACCTAAATCTAGTGGATCAGATACAGCAATAATTAATTGATCATTATTTAAATCAAGAGGAATAAGACAATGATTTCTGATTAGATGATCTGGAATCAAATAGAAAATATTGCGATTAATTGGATAATAATCTAATTTAACAACAGGTATTCTTAATTGCATGCTTAAAATAGATATTATTTGTTCTTCTGTTACGTATCCTAACCGAATAAGCACATCTCCAATTTCTTCTCCATCTAAACGAGAAAAATTCATCGCTTCTTCTAATTGAGAAATAGTTATTATTCCTGCTTCTATGAGAATATCTTCTAATCGCTTTTTCGACTTAAAATCAAACAATAAGACACCCTCCTGAAAAATATCACCAATTAAATACTAAATTTGTCATAGATTACATATATTAACATTCCATTATTCTTCTTCAATCACCAACTTCCTTCATCTTTTTAATTTTTATTCTTAAAATTTTTAAGTTCCAATTTAAAAAGATTTTTACAGCAAAAAAGCCAGCTTTCGCCGGCTTCTATATATCATAATTTTCCCTTTTTTCGTAAATAAGCAATTACTAGCTTTTCTGCTTTTCGCATAACCCTAGTACCTAAAAACTCTCGTTTGCTGATTGGAGTAACTAAGATCGTTCGTGCGCCTAAACAGTTACCCCCTAAAATATCAGTAAAAATTTGATCCCCAATAACTACTGTTTGCTCAGGTTTTACGCCTGCCTGTTTTATAGCTAAATGAAATGTTCTGGTTAAAGGTTTACCTGCTTTTGCAAACCAGAGTACATCAAGTCCTTGAGCAAATTTCCCAACTCTCTCTATATTATTATTAGAAACTATGCAAACTTTAAAGCCCAAATGTTTAAGCTCTTTAATCCATACACTGAGTTTTTCTGGAATATCCATACTTCTCCACTCAACTAGAGTATTATCTAGATCACAAATTATTAAAAGAATTCCTTGTTCTTTTAAATGTTTAAAATCAATTTCATAAATGGATTTAATCTGCATATTAGGAATAAGTTTTTTCAACATCTAAACCACCTATAACATCATAATAAATTTTGTTCATTATACCATAATCTTTACAAATTCTAAAGCCACAACTATCATTCTAGTGTTAGAATAGTTATAATAATGTTGGTTTTTGTTGATCTCAAAATCAATAGTTACTCCTAGAAACCAACTTAATTCGCAGTTAAAAAATAAACCAAACGGGAGTGAGTTTTTTGCCTGATGAAAACAGTCTTAAAAATAAACTTAAAAAAAGTGGTTATAGACTTACTAAACAAAGAAAAGCCATTATTGAAGTTCTTTTAGAATTCAGCGGACATTTTTTATCAGCCCAAGAAATATTTTTAAAAGTAAAGGCAAAACATCCTCAGACTAATTTTTCTACAATCTATCGAAATCTAGAAACATTAGAAAATTTAAATATTATTCATAAAACCAATCTTGTCAACGACACCTCTTTTTATGAACTAATTTCTAATGAAAATCACCATCATCATATTATTTGTAAAGGTTGTGGAAAAACAGAGTCTATAAACTTTTGCCCCCTAGACAATATAAAAATAAATGTTGAAAATCCTAATTTTACTTTGACTGATCATAAATTTGAATTATACGGATATTGTAAAAAATGTCTTAAAACTTAAAGGCTGCCAGTTTAAACTAGCAGCCTTTATTTTAAGCCATTAACCTGTTTTTAGTAATTTCTTATGTTTAAATCTTTTTCCTTTATTTTTAATTCCAATTACAATAAAAAGTATAAAAACAGAAAGTAAGACAATAGTTCCTCCCGATGCTAATTCTAAATAATATGAAATTATTATTCCTAAAACCACAGAAAGTTCAGCAAAAATTACTGAGAAAATAGTAGCCTGTCTAAAACTTTTAGCAACTTGCAAGCTAGTTGCTACAGGTACAATTATTAAAGAAGACACAAGCAATATGCCTACAATTCTCATAGATAAGGTTACAGTTGCTGCTACAATAAGAGTAAAAAACAAATTGATACCTGTTACCGGAATACCACTAATCCTTGCGGATTCTTCATCAAAAGCAATATAAAATAGTTCTTTATAAAAAATTTTTATAAAAAAGATAATAAAAACCCCAACACCAGATATCAGCCATAAATCTTTAGGTAACACAGTTGTAATACTTCCAAACAAATAACCAAACAAATCCATATTAATTGATTTAGCCAAACTAATTAAAACAATTGCTAAACCTATGCTGGCTGAAAGAATAATAGCAATAGATAATTCAGCATAGTGGGAATAATTTTTTCGCAGTTTCTCAACGCCCAATGCCGCAATAGTAGAAAACAATAAAGCCATTCCTAAAGGATATATTCCGGCTAACAATCCTGCTGCTACCCCTGCTAAAGCAACATGAGAAAGGCTATCGCCAATAAGAGACATCCGTCTCAATACTAGAAAAATCCCTATCAGTGGGCACAAAATTCCAATAATAATGCCGGACAGCAAAGCTCTTTGCATAAACCCATATTGTAATATCTCTAACATTTTAGAAAACCTCTCATTTTTAATTACTAATGATAGTGGATTAAAATCTTCATTTTTTCTCCGTATAATTCTGTTAATATTTCATCAGCAGGTAGCTTTGAATTATTATCATGGACTACCACTTTTTTATTACCTACACAAACTAAACGATTAACTTTCTCAGTTATTACTCCGATATCATGAGAAATCATCACAATGGTAATTTTCATTTCCTTATTAAGCTTCTCCATAAGTTCATAGAATTCAGTTTGGGAATTAAGATCAATTCCCATAGTTGGTTCATCTAAAAATATTATCTCGGGAGAATTCACTATTGCCCTGGCTATAAATACTCTTTGCTGTTGCCCACCAGACAAATTACCGATAAGTCTTTTTCGATAATCTTGCATTTTTACAACCTGAAGGGCTTTAACTATTTTCTCTAAATGATTTTTTTTAAGTGGTTTAAATAGTCCTAAACCAGTAGACAGGTTCGCTGCAACTACTTCTTCTACAGTGGCAGGAAAACCAAGATTAAAAGAAACCGCTTTTTGCGCCACATAACCAATCTTATGCCAATCTTTAAATTTTTGAATATCTTGACCGAATAATTCAATTTTTCCTTTTAAAGGCTGCAATATATTTAACATTAATTTAAGAAGCGTAGTTTTACCCGATCCATTGGGACCAACAATTCCTAGATAATCACCTTCATTTATTTCTAAATTAATATTATCCAAAATTAAATCCTGTTCATAACTAAAACTTACATCCCTCAGACTAACAATTTTTTTCATATCCTATTCTCCTATCGTTTCTTTAAGAACCTGTAAATTTTCTCTCATTAACGTCAGATAATCCTTCCCCTGCTTCATTTCTGCTTCAGTTACTCCTCCAATTGGATCAAGAACAGCGGTTTTAGCTTTTACTTCTTGAGCTAAAACCTTTGATAATCGCGGATCAGCTAATTTTTCTAGATAAATATAGTTTAAGTTTTTTTCCTTTAGTAATTTTACTATTTCCACCAGTTTAGCCGCATTTGGCTCTTCCTGAGAGGATATACCTTTAATTGGTATCTGTTCTAATCCATATCTTTGAGCAAAATAACCAAAAGCTGCATGCGTAACTACCAACTGCCTTTTTTTAAATCTACTTGTTTCTAAAGCAATTTCTCGGTCTAAATCAGTTAGTTTACTTATATATTCCTGATAATTATTTTCGTAAAATTCACTGTTAGCCCGGTCTGCCTGCTGAAGACCTTTTTTAATATTTTCAACCTGCTTCATTGCTCTAAGTGGATCCAGCCATACATGAGGATCATATTCCCCTAAATGTTTTTCATGAGGTTTATGTACCTCTTCCTGCTCATCAAATCTATTAAGAACTATACCTTCAGAAGCGTGGACCAAGATCAAATCTTTGTTATCAAGAGAGTTAACAACCTTTTCTAACCAAGGTTCCATACCCACCCCATTATAAACTAAAACATCCGCCTTCTCCAAATCTACCATTAACTTAGGTGTAGGCTCCCAGTCGTGAGGGTCAGAACCAGGGGGTATAATCATCCTAAGATCAATTCTGTCTTGCCCTATATTTTTAGTAAAATCATACATGGGATAAATAGTAGCATAAACAATAATTTTATCCTTGGAATTATTATCATCCTCTCCTTTATTTACTTGCTTAGCGCAAGCAGGTAAAAGAAAGACAGCAATTAAGATAAGTATAATTAATAGGGATTTTCTTTGTCTGCCCAAATATTTTCTCTCCTTTATAATCTATTTAGGTTTTTAAAAGAAAAACTATCAAACTTTCTTTGTATTTTTCCGCTTAAAACTTCTACACTCATACTTTAAAAACTATTTTAATAGAGAAATTTAAACAATTATTAGATAATATATTATTTCTTACAAAATATAACACAAAAAAATGTTAGATGCAAATGATTTGCATCTAAATTGATTAAAAAGATTACGTTATATAAATTGAGCCATTACTGTCTAAATCCATCATTATTTTAAATGAATTTGATATTATTAGCAGTGATAAAGCCAATCCATTAACTCATCATATCTTTCTTTTGCATCTTTATAACCTTGTTTATAGAGAGCAATTAGTTTTTTAGTATTTTTTTCCATTCTCTTCACTTTTACCGGTTCTTTCGGACGAAAGACAAAAACTTTATTTTTAGCTTCTAAATCATCAATATAATCTAAAGTTTCATTATACACCCGATAGCGGTTAAAAAGTGCGTTTAATAACTGCTCATTATAATTAGAAAGTTTGCTTGCCAGCCACTTTAGCTTAAATGGTTTTTTTCTATACCCTTTATGTCTAGTCAGAATAATTATATTTTTGCAATTTCCATCCTGAATTGATTTTTTTATGGGAATAGGATCAGATATACCTCCATCCAGTAAAATCATTCCTTTATAATTTACCGGTTGGCTAACAAAAGGTAAGCTACTGGAGGCTCTTATAACCATGGCAATATCATCACAGCTATCCTTGTCAAAATATTCAGGTCGTCCATTCAAACCATTAGTAGCACAAATAATGAACTTCTGTTTTGATTTGCGTAGGGTTTCATAATCTAAAGGGTATAATTTATTCGGAATTTCATCAAAAATAAGATTCATTCCAAATATACTTTTCTCACTAAACAAATTTCTTAAACTTATATACCTTGGATGTTTGACATAATCTATAAAAACTACTTTATTCCGTCCCTTTTGTTTTGCAATATATGTACTGGCCACACAGGCTCCTGCTGATACACCAATCACATATGGAAAATATAAATCTTTTTCCATGAAAAACTCTAAAATTCCACCTGAATATGAACCCCTCATTCCTCCCCCCTCTAATACTAATCCTGTTTTCTTCATATTATCACCCTCTTTGTTGTTTGGAAACTAGCTTTTATTATTACTTTTTTCCTCATAAAAAATTAAATTAATAATATATTATTTTACATATTTCGACAAAATACCTTCCTCAGTATCCATTTTCTTAATCAAAAAGAAAATTTTTCTTTTAATCATACCCCCCTCAAACGGGTGGTTTACTCACTCCTATAAGGAGCAGTTACCAGCCAGCGTCTAAAGGTGCTGGCTTTCACTTTGTTCAAGCCCTAATGTCCTTGACTCCTAGTTACCCTTAAACGGAAGGGTGATTTTTTTGTATAACAATCACCGCCACCCGCATAGCGGGTGATTTATATTTCGCACGTTTTGCGTGCTCAACAGAATCACAACCCATAATAAGAAACCTTGAGCTGAAACTCAAGGTTAATAAAAACTGCATAAAAATATTTTATAGAGAAAAATTAGTTTTTTATGATGATATTTGTAAAATTCGTGAATAAAAAAATAACATTAGTTAAATAATAGAAGATGGGAAAAGTTTTGTTGCAATCTCTCATCTCCTTTACCGGCAGGGATAATACTGTATTATCCCTGCTCTTTTTTTGATTACAGATGATAATAGCTTAAATCTTTTTTACTTTTTTTTGCTAGATGATCTTTTTATCCATAATCTAAGTAAAATACCCCATAATAAATAGCATATAATAACCAAAGCAAGAAAAAACATTCTTTCTAAAAAGGAACCATCTGCTAAAAGCACAGGCCCCAATCCAAAAAGTGCCAACAAGAAAGCTGTAACTACAAACAGAATATTAATCAAAATTTTCATTGCTCCTCTTCCCTTTATAATATACTCTCTAATACCTTGCCAATACTATCATTAATAACAAGATTAGCTTTTTTATCATAAGGGGTTGGCTGTTTATTTATAAGAACCAATTTATTCCCCTTATAATAAGTTACCAACCCTGCAGCGGGATTAACTACTAATGATGTTCCTCCTACTATAAGTATATCTGCTTTAGAAATGTATGATATTGCTTCATACAGAACACCCGTATCAAGTCTTTCCCCATATAAAACAACATCCGGCCGTACTGTTCCCCCACAGCTGGAGCAGGTAGGCACAATTTCCTTACTATTAATTATATAATCTAAATCATAAATCTTATCACATTTTAAACAATAATTTCTATGCATTGAGCCATGGAGTTCTAATACAGTCTTGCTACCTGCTAATTGATGTAAACCATCTACATTTTGTGTTATTACTGCCTTCAGTTTTCCTCTTCTTTCTAATTCAGCTAAAGCATAATGAGCCCGATTAGGCTTAGCATCTTTATATATCATTTTCTCTCTATAAAACTTATAAAATTCTTCTACATGATTCATAAAAAAAGGACGACTTAAAATCTCCTCAGGTGGATAAGAATAACCATGTGCTGTTCTATATAAACCAGTTTCGCTTCTAAAATCAGGAATTGAACTTTCTGTTGAAGTTCCCGCCCCTCCAAAAAAAACGATATTATTACTTTCAGCAACCATCCGTTTCAGTTTTTCCAAAACCAAGTTATTATGCCCTCCTTCTTAAAACACTGTAAATTTATTAAAAACGCTTACACTCAAATTAATTATACCAGTTATTTTAATAATCAACAAATTATACCAGTTACTTTAATTAAGAAAAAAAAATAACACCTTTTTACGGTGTCAATTTTGGATAGAATATTTTTCTCAAACAAGTCCTTTTAACTAGAAGATTACTTATAAATCATTAGTAATTAACTCCCGTATCTTTTAAATATACGATATTGTTCTCATTATCTAAATTAATTTTCAACCCCATGTTTTCTGAAAAAAACATAATAGGTACCAATACCCTGTTATCTACTATAGTAGGAGGAACTTGTAAGAAAACCATTTTCCCATTTACATAACCTATACTATTTTTAACCTGCAATTTGATAATCGTATAATTTCTAATTATGGTAACTACTTGATTAATCCCATCCCATTCAAGTTTAGCATTAATCTCTTCCGCAACATCTCGAACTGGTATTAATAAATTTCCTTCTCTAATTATGGGGCTAACGCTAAATTTTAAAAATTTATCATTTAAGTTAACCTTAATTGAATTCTTCTCAGCATAAGCTACAGGTGTTAATATGGAAATTAAAATTAAAATTATTAGAAAAATAACCCCACACTTTTTTAACATCTACCAAACTTCCTTTCAAATTAACCACTATTCTTATTTAGACCTTTAAAATAATACATGCTCTACCCATCTTTAGTAATAGTTTAATTAGTTCTTGTATTTTTTTCAAGCTTTCTACTACTGATAATTGTTAAATAAAGTTTAATTAATTGTTAAACACATTGTAATAATAATCTTTATAGTTTTAGTCATTAAAATAATCTATAATTAATTTCATTTCTTTTCCAAACTATCATCCTAAAAATGTTTTTCAGATAGCACTAATGATATTAAGCAAATCAACTCAATTTAATTATTCTTCTATTGATAAAATTTTACCTAATTTTTGTAAGGCTCTCTTTTCTATTCTTGAAACATAAGAACGAGAAATACCCAGTTTTTTAGCTATTTCCCGTTGAGTTTTTTTAATTCCATTATTAATTCCGTACCTAAGTTCAATTACCATTCTTTCTTTTTTACTTAAACTTTTTATCAGCTCTAATATTTTTGAACGTTCTAATTTGGCCTCTACCATTTCCGGTATCTCGTTTTCATCACTATACAAAATATCTATTAGGTTTATCTCATTCCCTTCTTTGTCAACC
>DUMD01000216.1 GCA_012840065.1 Clostridia bacterium | reverse complement strand
TTTCTTGGAAATATTAGCTTCTTTTCCTGTACTTTGGTTTGAATACATCTCGATAACTAATTCTGCTAAGTCATCATCTACAGTACTCATATGATTTTTAACATCTAAATCAAATTCATGAAGAATTTTTATAAGTTCTTTATTACTTATCCCTATCATTTTCGCCAATTCGTATACGCGTGTTTTCCCCACATAAATTCCCCCTTATTTTCCCTTCTTGCCCACATTGATTAGACTGCTCGAGAATTATTTGTGCAAAATGTTCATCAATTATCGCAATAACAGCTCGAGGTAATTTACCAATTACCTGTCCCAACTTTTCTTTCGAACCGTACTCTATTATAGGTATCGCTTTAGCAATGCAATATTGTTTAAATACTCTTTTCGTACGCTCAGACGCATTTTCAGCTAATAATACTGACTTTACCCTATTTTTTTTTAAAGCTGATATAACTGCTTTCTCCCCGGATACTACTTTACCTGCTTTTTGAGCAAAGCTCAGATAAGTAAAAATTTTATTACTTTGTTCACTCATTTAAACTGCCCCTGCAATTGTTCAATTATTTCATCGGATATAGACTGCTGAAGCGCCCGTTCCAACCTTTTTTCTTCTATAGCCTTTTTTACACACTCAAAATTAGGACATACATAAGCTCCCCTTCCAGATTTTTTCCCTGTCGGATCAATAAAAACCTCTCCTTCCGGGGATCGTACAATTCTAGTTAATTCCTTTTTGGGCTTAACTTCTTGGCATCCAACACATTGGCGCAAAGGAATTTTCTTCTTTCTCATCTCCATCCCCTCCCTAAACGCTCATCTCAACATATTTTATTTTGAAGTTTTTTCTATAAATTCTTATTGTTTTCTGCATTATATTGAGATTCACTCTTAATATCAATTTTCCATCCTGTTAATTTTGCTGCCAGTCTAGCATTCTGCCCCTCTTTTCCTATTGCTAATGACAATTGGTAATCGGGAACAACAACCTGAGCAACTTTTTCTTCTTCATTACTAGTAACTGATATAACTTTAGCAGGACTAAGAGCATTTGCAACATATTCGTTGCTATCAGCATCCCACTTTACTATATCAACTTTTTCGCCTTTAAGTTCATTAACAATTGCTTGAACTCTCATCCCTTTAGGTCCTACACAGGCACCTACTGGATCAACATTTTCATTCTTCGAATAAACAGCGATTTTTGAGCGGGATCCTGCTTCTCTGGCAATTGACTTAATTTCCACTATTCCATCGTGAATTTCTGGCACTTCTAATTCAAATAAGCGTTTCAAAAGACCGGGATGTGTTCTAGATAAAAGTATCTGGGGGCCCTTAGTAGTTCTACGCACTTCAGTGATATAAACTTTTATTCTATCACCCTGTTTGTATTCTTCATTCGGCATCTGCTCAGCAGGAGTTAAAATAGCTTCTACTTTTCCCAAATCAATAAAAACATTTTTTTGTTCTTGCCTCTGGACAATTCCCGTAACTATATCATCCTCTTTACCGCTAAATTCTTCATAGATAATACTTCTTTCTGCTTCTCTAATTCTTTGCACTACAATTTGCTTAGCAGTTTGAGCTGCTATCCTGCCGAAATTTTTCGGGGTTACCTCCTGCTCAACAATATCACCCACCTGAAAATTCAAATTAATTTTTCTAGCTTCTTCAAGCGATATCTCAGTTCTCTCGTCTTCAACTTTTTCAACCACAGTCTTTTTAGCAAAAACCCTAACCTGCCCAGTTTCTCGTTCTATTTGAACTACAACATTCTGAGCCGAACCAAAATTTTTTCGATAAGCTGAAATTAAAGCTGCTTCAATTGCTTCAAGTAAAATATCCTTAGAAATCCCTTTTTCCTTTTCCAATTCTTCCAAAGCCTCGATAAACTCACTATTCATTTATTTGTACCTCCCCTAAGTAGCTGTTCAATTCTAAAACTCATAAATTAAATTGGCTTTAGCTATTTGTTCAAAAGGTATGACAATTTCTTTTTCTGGGCCAATAATTAAAACCACTGTATCATTGGTTACTTCACCTATAATTCCAGAAAATTTTTTACTATTTTCAATTGGCTTATATGTTTTTATTTGCGCCTTTTCTCCCTTGAACCTAGCAAAGTGTTCAGGCTTTTTTAAGGGACGTTCAATCCCAGGAGATGAAACCTCCAGATAATAACTTCGGGAAATGGGATCATGTTCATCTAGCAAACAGCTTATTTTTTCACTAATTAACTGGCAATCATCTATGCCTACGCCATCTGGTTTATCTATAAAAATACGTAAAAACCAATTTTTACCTTCCTTTTTAAACTCCACATCCACTAATTCCATACCATTTTGTCTAATGATTGGTTCAGAAAGTTCGTATACTATTTGCTCCACTTTACTTTTTGTCATAATAAATCTCCTCTTTCCTGCAAAAAATTACTATTAATCATCTAGAGTATCCCACCTTATTTTTGTAAATATGCCAAACTAGATGTAGCACGACCTATTTTTATTATTAAATTAAGATAAAAAACTTTCTACCAGGTACCGGACAAGTTAAAAGAGTGGGTTTTGTACCCACTCTCCTGTAAAGAAATAATTTAGAAAGAATGATATGCAACCATACACTAACACTGCTATAGTATAACATAAAATAAATAAATTTACAAGTTCTACCTAAAACAGGAGATAATTATTCTTGTTCTAAAGTAATAAACGAACTTCCTAATTTTACTAATCTAAAGACACTTTATAAATTCCATCTACACTTTCCAAGCTTTCTAAAACTTCTTCTATGCAACTTGCCGATGACAATTTTACAAACAATTTTACCGATAAACGTTTGTCACTTAATCTTTTTAATTGAATATTTTTTATATGAACATTCATAGATCCTAATACGGTTCCAATTTTACCAACCTGCCCTGGCTGATCAGCCATAATCAAATTAAGATAACGATGTCTGCGTTTACTTAAAAAGGTCTGTTCAATTCGCCAGAAAGAAACTAAAGTCACCCAAATAAGACCTGCAGCAACCAAAGCAGCTATATACATCCCTGCTCCGACCGCTAAACCAATACCAGATACAGCCCATAAACTAGCCGCAGTTGTCAAACCTGTTACCGATGCCCCTTCTCTAATAATAGTACCGGCGCCCAAAAAACCTATTCCGCTTACAACTTGAGCAGCTAAACGGGAAGGATCTGCCCCTGCAAAACCATAGATTGATATAATCATAATTAAAGCTGAACCAACACAAACCAAGATATGAGTCCTAAATCCGGCAGGACGATTCAAATTTTCCCTTTCTAAACCTATTATTCCC
>DUMD01000215.1 GCA_012840065.1 Clostridia bacterium | reverse complement strand
GTAGGTCTTGCCGCTTACAATGCAGGCAGAGGTAATGTACAGAAATGGCTTGAACAAGGTACCTGGGATGGTAGGGAAGAAACAATTTCTCAAATTCCTTTTGGGGAGACAAGACATTTTTTGAGAAAAATACAGCGGGATTATGTTGTCTATAAAATGTTGTATGAAGAGAAGCAGGAAAAATAAGTTAGTTTAAATTAGCCCTGATCCCGAATATAAATTATTAATTTTAATTTCGGGTAAGGGGTGTTTTTATGTTTAAACAATTAAGGAAATTAGGTCTTGCTTATATTCTCGGTTTAATTTGCGGGATTTTTTTGTTTAGGGTAATGCCTGTTCCTCCTGCCCAGGCACATGTGGTCCGGGAAAGATTGGCAAAGGTAGCGAGATTAACAACAGTAGAGTATCGTTTTGAACAATTAGTGGTTTTTGACGATCGGCTTTCTGTTGAATTATTTGGTCAACAAATGGAGATTCCTGGCACTGCTAAGCAGATTTCAGCCTTAGTGGTTGGTAAGGTTAGGGCGGGGATTGATTTAGGAAAATTAGGAAATGATGCGATTAAGGTTGAGCACAGAAAAATTGAAGTTGAGCTTCCTGAGGCAGAAGTTTTTGGTATAGAAATTGATTACAAGGAAACAAAGGTTTTTGATGAAAAGACCGGATTGTTCCGTCGTATTTTTGACAATAATGAGTTAGATTTGGCAAAGATAATCATTAATAAAGGATGCGAGGAAGGAATGGCAAGGGCTTTAGAGGGTGGTCTTCTTTCTATCGGTACAGAAAACGGAAAACAAATTTTGAGGCAGATTTTAGAAAGGACTGGTTTTGAAGAAATAATATTTAACTAAGATTTCGTGAAAGATCTGACCTAGATAGCAGGTATTGGGCGAAGAATAGAGAAAGATATAGCATGTTTATTATAAATTTTAGCAATGTTAGATTGAATATGTTAGATTGAAGGGAGCTAGAAAATGAGAAAAAGAATAATAATCATGATGATTATAATAATAACTTTTATGACTGGTTGCAAAAAACAGGAGAGTCAAGATAATAATCAGCAGGCAAAGCCTCCTGTTAGAGGGGGAGTAATTACCGTTGGGACTACTAAAGAACCTGATAATCTAAATCCTTTATTAATTAATAAGGTGAATTCTATAGGAATAGAAAATGCTATTTTCAGTGGCCTATTAAAATTAGATAAAGATTTAAATTGGCAGCCGGATTTAGTTTTAGAAGTTCCTACTATGGAGAACGGAGGAATTTCTAATGATGGAAAAACCGTGACATATAAGCTTAAGCAAAATGTCCGCTGGCATGATGGCCACTTATTTGATGCTGAGGATGTGATTTTTACTTATCAGGTTGCTTCTAATCCTAGTGTAAACGTGTTTAACCGGGAAGGATATAATTTAATTACAGATATTCAAGCTCCGGATCCATATACCGTGCAGATTACCTTCCAGCAGCCTTATGCTTCTTTTTACGAATTGTTTAGTGCTATTCTCCCTCAGCATATTTTACAAGGTCAAAATATAAATACGAGTTCTTTTAATAAAGCTCCTGTGGGGACAGGTCCTTTTATGTTTAAAGAGTGGGATGAGGGAGAACAGCTAGTTTTAGAAGCTTACCCAGAATATCATGGCAGTGAAGGACCTTTTTTAGAGCAGATTAATTTTAAATTTGTCCAGGATCAAATTGTATTGGTAGATTTGTTGGAAAAAGGAGAGGTTGATGTTATCCAAGATTTTAGTTATGCTTTAATAGATAAGGTTAAAGCTATAAAGGGAGTAGAAATTGTTAATTTAGCCAGCTTGGAATGGGAACATTTAGATTTTAACTTAAATAACTGGATTTTACAGGATAAAAATGTGCGGCAGGCAATTGCTTATGCTATTGACCGGCAGGAAATTTTAAATAAAGTTTTAGGCGGACAGGGAGAAATAGCTCATACCGATATTCCTGTTCAAAGTTGGGCTTATAACCCAGATGTAAAAAAATATAACCGGGATTTAGGGAAAGCAAAGCAACTTTTAGCCGATGCCGGCTGGAA
This sequence comes from Clostridia bacterium, assembly GCA_012840065.1. Lineage (GTDB taxonomy): Bacteria > Bacillota > DUMD01 > DUMD01 > DUMD01 > DUMD01. Next base: position 5,904 of record DUMD01000215.1, on the reverse strand, counting down.
AGACACAGATGGTGATGGAATTTTGGATAAGAATGGTACTAAGCTCCAGCTTAAGCTATCAACTACAGAGGGGTTTATCAGTAGAGAACAGGCCCAGCAGCTTATCATTGAACAATTAAAAGAAGTCGGCATTGAAGTTGTAGCTGAAAACTATCCTAATAATGTGTTGCTAGGAGATATCCTTCGCAATCATAAGTTTGATCTAATTCTTTATGCTTTTATTGCTAATCCTGACCCGATTAATTATAGCTTATGGCATTCGTCTCAGGTTCCACCTCTAGGGCAGAACTATATTGGCTATTCTAATCCAGAAATGGATACTCAACTAAAAATAGCTGTAAATAGTCTGGATGTAAATATTAGAAAACAGGCTTTGTTTAGAGCCCAGGAGATTCTGGTTGAAGACTTACCTGTTTTACCTTTATATTTTCGGCCTAGATTAAATGCTGCAAAACAAGAAATCAAAGGTTTTCAACCAAATCCTACTTCTGGCGGTTTATTTTGGAATATTGGTGAATGGTGGATAGAAAAATAGGTTTATTTTCATTCCATTTTGTCTAGTTTATTATGAGGATTTTTTGATTTTATTTTTTATTGACACTTAATTTAGATATGTTATAATAGTTAATGCGGTTAAATTTAAAAAGCTTTGCCGAAGTGGTGGAACTGGCAGACACGCTGTGTTCAGGGCGCAGTGGGTGTAGGCTCGTGTGGGTTCGAATCCCACCTTCGGCACCAAAGTGTTTTTTAGGTCGGAGTGGCGGAACAGGCAGACGCGTACGTTTGAGGGGCGTATGGTTACCACCGTGCGGGTTCAAGTCCCGCCTCCGACACCATTTTTATCCGTACAAAGAGAGATTTTTAGGAGTATGAAACTACCAGAGGGTTTTTCAGTGTGAAAAGCTGAGAAAACCGTGGTAGTTTTTTTATTTTGGGGTATTTGATGGAAATGGGATGGGACAGTTTAAATGATTTAGACATAATATATACCACGAAATAAATGTTTTAAGGAACGTGTTGCGAAAAAGTGGTGATGAAAGAGTTTTTTAACAATTGCATAAGGAGGAATAATATATGCTTTCAGATATTGATTTTGTTCGTAAATCATTAGAAACACACCTTTTTTTTGCAAGAATTATGAAAGAGCATTCTTTTTTCCTTCAGCTTGGATTTACACCAAGGGATAGTAATTTTACTCAGCAAGCGGATGATTTTAGAAAAGAATTCGACAGGCTTTTAGGAGATGTGGTTGCACTTTCTAATGGTGTTGTTAGCTTTAGAGTACTTGATTCGGGTGAAGTAATAACCCCTTATACTCTTAAGACGGAAATGGCTTCATCATTTTATACAGGGGTGAGAATACCAACTGAATTAACAAAAGCAGAGGCTGGCTTAATGGCTGGGGATTTAAAGAAAGTCAATCCGGAACTAGAAAGAAGAGTGGCTTCGATTAATCAAAGGGCAATTGATTTAATTTCTTGTTTAATACGGTTTAAATCCATAATCTTAGCTGATGTTTTATCCTGTAGAATGTTTACTGTTAATTATCCGTTGTTAATAGATCACATTATGCGGGAAGCTAAGCTTTATTTGGAAATAATTCGGAAGCTGCAAAACAGAATAAGTATAGAAAGAGATATTTTAGAACAGGAAGTGTTCTGGAATAGAATTATGGCAGAACATTCAAAGTTTATTCGTGGGTTGCTTGATCCTACCGAAAATGAGCTAATTGATGTAGCTAATAACTTTAGTAATGAATTTGATCGGTTGACACAGGAAGCAAAAGCAGCTATGGATAGGATTATACCACCGGAAAAAGTTACAAATAATAGTCTCAGAGCAACAAAGGCTATTCGGGATTTCAAGGCGCAGGGGACACAAGGGTTGCTTGAGTGTAGAATTAGATCAATTATTATTCCTTTGTTAGGTGATCACACGTTGCGGGAAGCAAATCATTATTTAAGGCTTTTAAGGTCATTTGCAAAATAATTGTAGAGAATTAATTGCTGGGAAGAGCGGTTTTTAGCTTATATAGAAAAAGCTGCAGTCATAATAAGTCTGCAGTTTTTTCTAATCTTAAAATATTATTTTATATCTTTATGGTAGCTTTGTAAGGATTTTATTTCTTTTTTATTTACTGTGTTCTTATAAGCAGCAATACCTGTGACGGCAGCCCGAGCAGCAGCTATAGTTGTAATATAGGATGTTTTGTATTTTATAGCAGCTTGCCGGATATAGGCATCATCATGTTGACTATGCTTACCGGAAGGTGTGTTAATAACCAACTGGATCTCCTTATTCATAATGCTATCCACTATATTAGGACGTCCCTCAGCCAGTTTTTTGATTGGTACAGATTGGATACCATTTTCTTGCAGAAAACGGTGAGTACCAGAAGTTGCTCTTATGGTAAAACCAAGCTCGATGAAGCCTTTAGCAATTTCCAATATGGCAGGTTTATCCTTATCTGCAACGCTAATCAATACTGTACCTGATACCGGTAGCGGTACTTGTGTAGCTTCCTGAGATTTAAAGAAAGCAAGTCCAAAAGAATCTGCAATTCCAAGAACTTCGCCGGTAGATTTCATTTCCGGTCCTAAGATAGGATCAACTTCGGGAAACATATTAAAGGGAAATACCGCTTCTTTAACTCCAAAATGAGGAATTTTTTTAGGGACAAAAGCCGAAATGTTAGGTTTCTTTCCGGTTATTTCGGATAGCATTAATTCGGTAGCAATTCGAACCATCGGAATGTTGCAAACCTTTGAGACTAGGGGTACGGTACGGGAAGCTCGAGGATTCGCCTCCAAGACATAAACCCGATTATTGGCTACCGCATATTGGATGTTCATTAAACCAAGAACATTAAGTTCCTCAGCAATTCTTTTTGTGTATTCACTGATTGTTTTTAAATGTTCTGGACTAATGCTGATGGATGGGATAACGCAGGCTGAATCCCCGGAGTGAATTCCAGCCAGTTCAATATGTTCCATTATTGCAGGGATAAAAGTGTTAATCCCATCTGAAATTGCATCTGCTTCAGCTTCAATGGCATTTTCTAAAAACTTATCAATCAGGATCGGTCTCTCTGGTGTAACACCCGTAGCTGCTTCAAAATATTCATGCAGCATTTCTTCATCATAAACAATTTCCATTCCCCGTCCTCCAAGGACATAGGAAGGTCTTACCATTAATGGATAGCCTATGCGGTCAGCAACAGCAAGTGCTTCTTCCAGATTGCTGGCCATGCCTGATTCGGGCATGGGGATATTGAGTTTATCCATCATTTTTCGGAACATATCTCTGTCTTCTGTAAGATCAATGGTTTCGGGGCTTGTTCCCAGGATTTTTACTCCTGCTTTTTCTAATTCTCTGGCAATGTTTAAAGGAGTTTGTCCTCCGAACTGAACTATTACTCCAAGAGGTTTTTCTTTTTCGTAAATGCTAAGCACATCTTCTAGAGTCAGTGGTTCGAAATAAAGTTTATCGGCTGTATCATAGTCGGTGGATACTGTTTCTGGATTGCAGTTAACCATAATGGTTTCAAAACCCAGATCTCGAAGGGCAAATGCTGCATGAACACAGCAATAGTCGAATTCAATACCTTGTCCTATCCGGTTGGGACCTCCTCCTAAGACCATTACTTTCTTTTTAGTACTAACAGCGCAGTTGTCTAAAGAATTATGGGAAGAATTATAAGTTGAGAAGTAATAACCTGCGTTTTCTATTCCGCTTACCGGAATAGTTTCCCAGGCCTTATTTAAGCCCAATTTTACCCTTTGTTTTCTAATTTTCTCCTCTGGAATATTTAACAGTAGGGATAAATAACGGTCGGAAAAACCATCTTTTTTAGCCTGAATTAATAGTTTATCCGGTAGAGCGCTTCCTTTATATTTAAGAATTTCTTCTTCTAACAAGACAAGTTCTTTCATCTGCTGAATAAACCAAGGTTTTATCTTGGTTAATTGGTGAAGTTCTTCAATCTCTGCACCTTTGCGTAGTGCTTCGTACATGATAAACTGACGTTCACTGGAAGGTTCTTTTAGTTTGGCTAATAATTCGCTTAAGGAAAGTTGGTTGAAGTTTTTAGCAAACCCTAATCCATAGCGTCCGATTTCCAGGGAGCGAATGGCTTTTTGAAGAGCTTCTTTATAGGTTTTACCAATACTCATAACTTCTCCTACAGCTTTCATTTGGGTACCTAATTTATCTTGAGCACCTTTAAATTTTTCGAAGGCCCAGCGGGCAAACTTGACAACTACGTAGTCTCCCGAAGGCTTATATTTATCTAAAGTTCCTTCTTTCCAATAGGGGATTTCATCTAGGGTTATTCCCACAGCAAGCATTGCTGAAATAAAGGCTATTGGAAAACCTGTTGCTTTAGAAGCTAAAGCTGAGGAACGGGATGTTCTTGGATTTATTTCAATGACTACGACTCGATCTGTTTTGGGATCATGGGCAAACTGGACATTTGTTCCGCCGATTACTTGAATTGCTTCTACTATAGCATAAGCATATCTTTGGAGGCGTTGCTGCAGTTCAGGTTTTATGGTAAGCATAGGAGCAGTGCAGAAAGAATCTCCGGTATGGACCCCCATAGGATCAACATTCTCGATAAAACAAACGGTAATCATTTGATTTTTAGCATCTCTTATTACTTCTACTTCTAATTCTTCCCAGCCTAATACTGATTCTTCAATCAAAACTTGACCAACGAGGCTGGCTGATATTCCCCGGTTTGCTACTGTTCTTAATTCTTCAAGATTATAAACCAAGCCTCCACCGGTGCCACCCAGAGTATAGGCTGGACGAACAACAACGGGGAAGCCTAATTCCAGGGCAATTTTTTCGGCTTCTTCCACACTATAAGCTGGTTTGCTTCGCGGAGTATCTATCCCTAGTTTATCCATCGTTTCTTTAAAGGCGATCCGGTCTTCGCCCTGTTCTATTGCATCTATTTGGACGCCAATTACTTCGACATCATATTTTTTTAATATTCCTTTTTTAGCTAACTCGGCGCAGAGGTTAAGGGCGGATTGACCACCTAAATTGGGCAGTAGAGCATCAGGACGTTCTTTAGCAATGATTTCTGTGATTCTACTTACATTTAGAGGTTCAATGTAAGTTACATTTGCTATGTTGGGGTCGGTCATGATGGTTGCTGGATTTGAGTTCACCAGTACAATTTCGTAACCTAATTTCCGCAGTGCTTTGCAGGCTTGGGTTCCTGAATAGTCAAATTCACAGGCTTGGCCTATAATAATCGGTCCGGAACCGATTATCATTATTTTTTTTATATCGGTACGTTTTGGCATGTTTTGACACCTCGATCTAGATTGTTTATTTGATATTATAATATATAAATTACTTTTTTACTATGTCAAATGTTATTATTTATTCACAAATAATGATTAATTATTCAGTTATAATTTTAAATTTTAGTCTTTAATATCTTGTTTTTCTAAATAGATAGATAAAAATACGCTTAAATAGGTTGCAATTAATTTTTCTTTGTTATTGTATAAATATAAATATTTTGTTTTAATATTTAATTTTTTTTGTAGACGTGGGAATATTTATGTATTAATAAAAAAAGCATAGCAAAATGATGCTATGCCTAATAAGGAGGAGTGGTTTTAAGTTTAAAGAAATGTTATGGAACTTCTTTTGAAGAGTGGGCTTTGGTATTATTCTATTAGTTATAGGCTAAAAATGTTATTTTTTTTATACTCTGCTTATGAGTAAGAGGCTACAGTTTTATTATTTAATATGGAAAAATTTTATATTTTTTATGATAGTAATTATAGCCAAAAAAAGGAGCACAGCTTTCTTTTTATGCTGTGCAAAAGAAAAGATTTTGGCAATGGTGCGATTTATAACATAAAATTTAAAGGGGTATGTGTG
>DUMD01000214.1 GCA_012840065.1 Clostridia bacterium | reverse complement strand
TCTTTAAACCCAACAAAAACCGCAGATTATTCTTTGCCTGCTTTTTGACTTTGCTTATCTTTCTTACCATTATTCCACAAGCAGCAAAGGCAAGCGGGCAAGTATATTACGAACAGCGGTATGAAGAACCTATTGCCCAAGGAGTAACCTACATAGAAAAAAACCGCTTTACTCAGGCGGGTTGGCAAAAAATCCACATCCTAAAAATAGACTTACAAAATCCCAATCTTGTAGTGGACAGCCTGCTAAGCAGCAAGGGGTTGACTAACCCCCAGCCTTTAACCAAAATAGCTGAAGAAGCAAAGGCTATCGCAGCCGTTAACGGTGATTTTTTCTATCTTGGCCAAACCAATGCCCCTCTAGGACCAATGGTTAAAAACGGAGAAATAATATGCACCCCCTTTTGGTCCCCTGAAATGTCCGTTTTCTCTCTCACCGAGGACTTAAAAGCCATTCTGGGGAATTGGAGCTGGTCAGGAGAAATAGTGAGTACCAGCGGAGCCAGGATGCCTTTAGGCGGAATAAATAAAACCGTAAGCAATTATGATCAAACCGTTCTCTACAATAGAAACTGGGGACAAAAAATCCAAGGCTATGATTTCAGCAAAAATACCACAGCCGTTTTAACCGTTAAAGATGGGGTAGTTGTAAACTGCAGCCTTAACCCAACAGAAATTCTTATCCCGGAGAAAGGTTTTATCTTGGTAGCAGAAGGAGAAACCGCCAATCAGCTGGTTGCAACCTTCCCCCCGGGGACAGGCATTGAAATACTTCAATCATCCTCCCCTGAATTGAATAAGCTCAAAATGGCCATCGGAGGCGGAAGCAATCTGGTCTATAAAGGAATAATTCCTAGCTTTACCCATAACATTACCGGCAAACACCAGCGGACAGCTTTAGGTGTAACCGAAGATAATAAATATATGTTTTTAGTAGTTGTAGAAGGCAGAAACAGCCAATACCCAGGCATGACCCAGGAAGAATTGGCAGAACTCATGCGTTCTCTAGGCTGTTATTATGCAATTAATCTCGACGGGGGAGGCTCATCAACCCTAGTAACCCGACCCCTGGGAGAATTTGAAATCAAAGTCCGCAATAGCTTAGAAAACGGACAGGAACGCCGTATTCCCAATGGAATAGGAATCTTCTCCACCTCTCCCCAGGGACAGCTGGCAGGCCTAAAAATAGAAACCAGCGATACCAATATTCCTCTTTGGGGAGTAAGGGAATTTACCGTAAAGGGATATGACCAGTATTATAACCCCGTCTCGGTTGATCCGGCTCAGGTTCAATGGTCGGTTTCCAATAATCTGGGAAAATTTGAAGGGAATCTATTCGCCAGCACTAATCCCGGAAGGGGCCTGATCACCGCCAAAGTTGGCAATGTAAAGGCCAGCCTTCCCATCAGGGTTATAGGTAAGGCTGAGAAAGTAATCATTGAACCAAGCAAGATTACATTATCTCCGGGAGGAAAGCAAAGCTTTACCGTAAGTGTGGTAGATGAAGAAGGTTTCCGGGCAAAACTCAGCCCGATTCAGATCTTTCCCCAGGTAACAAATAATGTGGGGAAAGTAGAAGGAACAACTTTTACTGCTGGTTCTCAGGCAGGAACAGGAATGTTAATAATCAAATACGATTTAGCAGAAGGTTATTGTCCGATAACAGTGGGAACAGCAGGACAAAAACAGCAGATTATTGAAGATTTTGAAGGCAGTTCAAACTATTCATTTCTCTCCTACCCGGAAGAAGTTGGGGGAAGCTATGAAAAATCCACCTTCGCCCACACCGGCACAGGGGCAGCCAAGCTGACTTATTCTTTTGTTCCTGCAGAAAAAACCCAGGCAGCTTATTTAGTATTTGGAGATAAGGGAATAGACCTGCCTAAAAATGCCACTAAACTAGGAATTTGGGTTTATAACGACCAACCTAATGGCCATTGGCTAAGGGCACAAATTACCAATAAACTAACCAATGAAAAGAAAAACATTGACCTAGCTGCCGAAGTCAATTGGAACGGCTGGAAATATGTAGAAACGACTTTACCCTCAGGGGAAGAATACATTTTAAACCGGATTTATTTAGTAGAAACAAATCCAACCAAAATGAATGCAGGGGAAATTTATTTGGACGATTTAACCGTAACTCTTCCCCTAGAAGCAGAACAGCCGCCAACAGCCATTAAACAGGATAAAAACTACACCCTTGAAAAATTAACAAAACCAACTGGTTCAGATAGCTTCCTTTTCACTCTGGCAAATTCAGCAAATTTAAAGCCGGAAGACTACAGTAAAGCTAATTTTACTCTTAGATATGCCAATCAAAAATTTGAAGTTGTAAGGCCTGACGGAACTGTTACCAGCAAAGCCCTGCCGGGAAAAAATTATGGGACCTTTGCTTACCAAACTTCCCGTTTTATCATTCTAGATACAAAAACGGGAAGTATAAGAACAAGCGACCAAGACCAGTGGAATTGGTTAATTAAAGAGATCAATGAGGACGGTCCCCAAAATCTCTTTGTGCTTTGCCCAATTCCTCTGCAGAAGGCAGCGGATAAATATGAAATAGAGTTGTTGTTAGACCTTTTAGCCCAGGCAAAAGAGCAACACAATCAGGAAGTTTGGCTAATCTCGCCGGGCACTGAATATAGCTGGGAAAAGCGAGAGGGGGTTCATTTAGTTCAGCTTCCTCTGGAAAGACTAGGCAAAGCAAACTTCCTAGTAAAGGGTAAACAAATAAGCTATAGCTTAGAAAAATAAAAGAAGGTGGGTAGAAAAATCTACCCACCTTCTTTTTGTAATTTGAATACCACGGGCATAGCCCGTGGTTCCAAAAAGCTTATAGCTATGAGTAGAAAAAATATACCTCCATCTGATAAAATGAAGCGGGTTTGGCCAACCGCAATATTAAATCAGAGGAGGTAATATCCAATTGGATAATAACAC
>DUMD01000213.1 GCA_012840065.1 Clostridia bacterium | reverse complement strand
GACTTAGCTAAATATAAAATTTATTATTCCGATGAAGCCTATAAAATTTTAGGGATTAAGCCGGAAGAGTATGACAATACTTATGAAAGTTTTTTAAAATATGTTCATCCTGATGATGTTAAAAAAATTGAAAACCTATTGGAAAACCCTTGCAAAGATCCTTATAAATTAGAATTTAGGATTATTAGGCCAGATGGATCTATAAGAAATATCTATCAATTAGTTGAGTTTGTCTTTGATGATGCTGGAAATCCATATTTTATATATGGAACCATCCAAGATATTACGGAACAAAAAAATTTACAAGCGGAAATAGAACGTAAGCAAGAAGAAATTAATAAAATACAAAAAAAATATGAAGTTCTAGTCCAAGAATCTACAGATGTTTTTGAGATAATAGCATCGGATGGAACCATAAAATATATTAGTAAAGCTTCAGAAACGGTAATTGGCTATAAGCCGGAGGAAAGATTAGGTAAAAAAATATATGACTATTACCAAGGAGAGGAATTGGCTAAAATAAGTCGGATGGTCCAGTTTGTTTTAAAAGATTTTAATAATAGAACTAAGGGCCATGTTGTTTTTAAAAATAAAACGGGTAAAAATATTTATTTGGAAGTTTATATGCATAATTTATTACATGAACCGGCTATAGAAGGAATTGCTATCAATTTTAGAGATATTACCCAAAAGGTAGAGTTGGGAAAACATATGGCTTATATGGCTACTCATGATGAAGTAACGGATCTTCCTAATAGTGTTTATTTTAGAAGGAGACTTAAAAACCAATGTATACAAGCTAGGAAGAATCAAACCAAATTTGCTGTCATGATGTTAGATTTAGATGGTTTAAAAAATATAAAATATTCTTTAGGTTATGATATCGAACGTAAATTGATTATAGATATTGTTGAGAGATTAAAGCTTAATTTAGAAGATGATATATTTTTAAGTAGATTTTCGGAAGATCATTTTGCCTTTTTAATTAGTAACCCAAGAACTTATGATGAATATAAAGCTATTGCCGTGAAATTTCTTAAGCTTTTTTCACAGCCTTACAAAATGAAAAATTATGAATTGGATATTTCAGCAAATATCGGTATATCCATTTATCCTGATGATGGACAGGATGAAGCTAACCTGAGAAAACAAGCGAATATTGCTTTGATCAGGGCTAAAAAAGAAGGGAAAAATAGATTCAAATTTTATTCTTCCGATTTAGATATCCAAAACTATAGAGATTTTATACTCAGGAGTGATTTGCATTATGCTATAGAAAAAGGACATCTCAAAATTTATTATCAACCTATAGTCAATCTAAAAACTAATGAAATATTAGCAGTTGAGGTTTTAGTTAGATGGGAACATCCAAACTGGGGTCTAATATCGTCTGAGGAGTTTATTGCGCTGGCTGAAGAAACAAGTTTTATAGTTAACATTGAAAACTGGGTATTAAAGGAAATATGCCGTAACTATAAACAATGGTTAAAAAATGGTCTACCCCAAATAAAGGTTTTTATTAATTCCCCCAGCATTCAATTTTTTGAAAGCGATTTTGTAGATAATATTAAAAATATTATTGATGAATTTGAACTGGATCCCCGTTTTTTGATTATAGAAATTGCTGAAAATGTATTAACAAAAAATATTAAGAAGGTCAGTGCTGATATTGAAAAATTAAGGGTTTTGGGTATTGAAGTAGCTCTTAATGATTTTGGTACGGCTTTTTCTTCTTTAGCTTCTTTGTATTCATTTAAGGTTGATTATTTAAAGTTAAATAGTCTGTTTATAAAAAATGCAATCTTGGATGAAAGAAGCAATACCATTACAAGTTTTATTATTAGGATGGCAAGAGAGCTTAAAATTAAACTGGTAGCAGAAGGAATAGAAAATGGAGAACAATTATTATACTTAAAAGAATTAAATTGTTATGCAGGACAAGGAAATATCTATACTAAACCCTTAGTTTTAGAGGATTTTGAGAAAATACTAGCTAAAAGGGAATGTAAGCCTAGATTAATTAAAGTGAAAAAAATACTCCGCAAAGAAAAACGTAAATTTTTTAGAATTAAGTTTCACCAATTATTAGAAGCTACAATGACAGTATTGACGATTAAAGGAGAAACGGTGAATGTGGGAAATACGAAAGTATTAATTGAAAATATTGGACCTGGTGGATTAAGTTTTATTTCTAATATACGATTTCCAGTTGAGAAGTATTTTATTTTACAATTTATAACCAGATTAATAGGAGAAGACATCAAAGTATATGGCTATCCGGCCCGGCGTGAAAAATTGGGAGATGATTTATTTAAGTACGGTATTGAGTTTACCATTGATGAAAATGAAAGAACGAATTTAACCAGGATATTAAATCAAGTTCAAGTTAAAATGCGAAACAACATATTATTTGCTGAAGGCGATTTTATTTCCACGTCACCTTATGCTTATTTTAATTCCTACAATAATTAATAACTGGAAATTCTATATGTCTTAAAAGAAAGCAAATCTAGTTGTAATAGAGCTAAAAATAAATAATCATTTTTTATAATGATTTCAAGCTTATAAATCGCAAAAAAATAAAAAAAATGGTTTTAATAAAGAAAAAGGTACCAGATTTTTAGCTGATACCCTAGCTTATTAAAAAGTCAGAAGGCTTAGTTAACAAGTTGCCCCCGGGTTTATGCCCGGGGGCGTAATTTATTTTAATAAAAATTAGCCGTGCCAGAAAACAAATTAATTATTTAAAAATTAATATCTGTTGTTGAAACCAAAAGAATTGAGGCCGGCAACAATTATAATTAAGATTAGGAGTAAGAAGAAACCGTTGTCATTAAACAAACCACCACATGCTCTTTCAGACACTATTTTTTACCTCCTTTATAGTTAGTTGTTACATTTAACAGCTTCAGTTTATAATATGTGCTTTTATATCTATTGCTACAGTTTATATGTATTCAGAGAATTTTTAAGGAGTGGAATAAGAGAACCCTTTAGATTACAAGTTTATGTTGAGGTAAATACCTTGATTGACTTCTACATAAGCGTTTAAAAAATCGTAAAGATAAAGTTTTGTATTAAAAACAAAATGGAGGTGAGAAGGTTTTTATGGATGCTTCAGTCCAAGAAGTTCTTAGGTAATGTCTAGATTTCTTACAGAGCTAAATAAAAAGTACAAAAAATCTATATACGTTTGTCTTTACAAACAGATTGTGTAATCCAATGGGCATATGTAAATTTGCTGGAAAGCCAAGCAGAATAATCTTTAAAATAAAGTTCTAATCTCTAAAGCAGATAAAAAAGAAAGAAGTTAATTCATTCTTATTCTCTGTGGTGGTGTTGTGGGGATGGCAGTAACATCCATTCAACTTCCCAGTGCAGAGGTAGCTGTCATTGTTCTTACCGTTGCATGTGTCATACTGATCATGCTACCAACCCTCAACCGGCAGCTTGTAATGGTGCTCAAGAATCATGTCTATTTTGCCTCCTATGACAATATGTGCATAACGCAAAAAGCAGAAATCATCCAGTGGACGAAAATCCTGGAAGAATTGACTGTCAGAAAACAGGAAGTTCTCAGCATATTTTATCTGGTAAATCTAACCGGGAAATTGCTGAAAACCTATTCATTAGTGAGAACACTGTTAAAGGCCGCGCGAGAAATATCCTTTCCAAATATGATGCTAGTAGTGCGGAACTCATTAGTATATCTTACTTAAAAATCAATCTGGAACCTTTTAATTAAAAAATCATAAGTGCTGATAAATCAAGCCTCTCATCCTTTAGGATGAGGGGGTTTTTGTCGAAATTCATCCTTTAGGATGAGGGGCTTTTGCTGAAATTCATCTTTCAGAAGGATGAATTTTTTGGCATATTTCCTTAAAGTTAATAAAAAAGGAGGGATGATGGGAAAGGAAAAGGACAAATTTGTTGTGCTGGTTATAAAATATAGGACTAAGGAGGTAGATTGTAAATTAATGAAAAGAAAAACGATATCATCTTTGCTTTGCCTATGCATGCTACTTACCCTGCTGCCGACAACGGCCCTGGCATCTACAAATGAAGCTGTTTTTGGTTCCTTTTTAGTAAGATCAGCGGCAGATGTTTCTGTAGAGGCTGTGGCAGAATATAAAAATAATGTTTTATACATAAAAGGGGACTGTACTATATCTATGTCCGATTACGGTGAGATGACCACAACTGATAAAATTGAGGTAATTTCAGGGGCCGATATCGTCCTGGATGGGGTGAATATCGATTTTGGGGAAGAGGATAGTTATACTGGTTGTGCTTTTAGAATTACTTCTGATGCTGGTCCGGTAAATATCACCCTGGCTGACGGCAGCACCAACATTCTTAAAAGCTCTACTGGTTATAGCGTTAGTAAGTTTGCAGGCTTGCAGAAGGACAACGAAGCAATGCTTACTATTAATGGTTCGTTTGAATCTTACCTATGAGGAATTGAAACAAG
>DUMD01000212.1 GCA_012840065.1 Clostridia bacterium | reverse complement strand
CATCTATAGGCCCCAAATAAGTAAAACCTAACTCTTCAAAAATTATTCCAGCCACTACCAAATACTTTAAACTATCCTTAATTTTTTCCGCAGCTTTAGCCATTGCCTCCCCAATGTTAGGAATTTTCCGTAAAAAATTTTCAATGTCTTCCTTTAGCTTAAAATAGTTCGGATTGGTTCTCAATTTACTTAAATGAGTCGCCAGTGCCCCAACGTTAGGTGATATCGACATTTCATTATCATTAAGAATAACGATTAAATCAGTACGCAAATGCCCGGCATGATTAAGTGCTTCAAAGGCCATACCACCGGTCATGGAACCATCACCAATAACAGCCACTACATCATATTTTTCCTTCTTTAAGTCTCTTGCTTTAGCAAATGCTACAGCCGCAGAAATTGAAGTACTACTGTGCCCAGTTCCAAAACAATCGTGAATACTTTCTGATCTTTTGGGAAAGCCGCTTAAACCTCCCAAACGCCGAATAGTACTAAACTGATCTTTTCTACCTGTTAGAATTTTATGAACATAAGACTGATGGCCAACATCCCAAATAATTTTATCTTTAGGACTCTCAAAAACAGAATGCAGGGCTAAAGTTAATTCGACAACCCCAAGGTTAGGCGCTAAATGGCCACCATTCTTGGATACAGTATCAATTAACTCTGCCCTGATCTCTTTTGCTAATTCATCTAATTGTTCCAAATTCAAATTACGTAGTTCGTCGGGTAATTGGAGCTGGTCTAAAAGTCTAGACAAGAGCCTCCCCTCACTTTCGATTCCTTTTTCCGCTGCTATTCCAGAAAGAAAACTTTAATTTGGTTTCAAGATACCAAAAAATCTTTCCAACTTTAAAGATTATTTCGTTAGCCTCTTTAATTGCATAATATTTACTATAGGCTTTACCTCCTACAGTAATAGCAGCTATAAAACAAACTACCAAAACATCAATGGTAAATTCTAAAGCCGGATTATTTGCTGTAAGCTTAAGAACGATTGCTATTCCGGCAGCTCCGCTGACTGTCCCACAAATATCCCCTACCACATCGTTGCAAAAATTTGATACTCTATCGGCATTTCTGATTAATTTGATAGATTGCTTAGAACCGGGGAGCTTTTTAGCTGACATAGCATGGAAAGGCTGTTCATTAGCAGCAGTTACTGCTACGCCTATCATATCAAAAACAATACCTATAATAACTATTAGCCCAATAATAATGATTGCATATATAAAATCAACATTTCTTATCAGTAGATTTGAGCTGAGATAAAATATTAAAGTTAGACCAAAAGTCATCAGCCCTGATGTTAATGCTCGAAAAATGGGCCGCACTTTTGGTTTATTATTATTCCCCAAAATAAAATCACTCCATAAGCAATTATATTTAGCGGATGGTAGTATATTGGGTAAACCTTGTGCCTTAAGGTCTAGTAGGATTTCCCAACACTCACCAAAGTGTTACCACCTTGGCAGTTTCCCTTTACGAGTGTTTTGCTTTGTCGCCAAAAGCAAGACTAGATTGCCACTTAGTACACACTTTAATCCCCAATATACCTCTTAAAGAAAGAACAGCCTAGGAGTTTTCCTCAACAGAACCATCTGTTTTTTATCCTCTTTTGCAGTACAGGTTTCAATTAGCAAAAGCAACTTCCTCCGGGCCCTGGAGGAAGTTGCTCGAACCTAATCTCCGCCTGCACCACTCAAGGCAGGCTACACTGCACACAGCATTTTCATACCGCATGCAGGTTCAATCCTAAGCCGTAGTCTCTCGCCATCAATGACGAATTAACCACTTGCTTAGGTCTCCACGAAGGCAGGGTCAGTACCGACATGCCATTGTCAGCTGCCCCGTCCCCCTTAACTCCCAGCAGAAACCCCCGACTGGGCGTCGAAAGCAACCACCAGGAACTTCATCGATGTGCCTTTTACGGATTTTTAGGCCCGTATTCAAAAACAGTGGTCCTGACTAGGATACTGCACCATCCGCTATTTACAAAAATATTCCTATATAAATTATATCCGATAAACAATTTGCATGCTATTATAACACAGTGATTTTTTATTTTCAACAGAGGAAGTTTTGCTAAAAAAGGAACCTATTTTCATTATTTTATTTTTTTAGGCAATCAAAAAAGCTATAACAAGACCGAGAATTGCCCCTGCAAAAACTTCTTTAGGAGTATGCCCGATTAATTCTTTCAGTCTTTCTTCTTTAAATTTGCCCTGATATATTTCATTAACTATTTTATTAAGAAGTTCCGCCTGTTCACCAGCTGCTCTTCTTACACCAGCAGCATCATACATAACAATTAAAGCGACAAGCGTTGCCATTCCTGTTATTGGTGATGTCCATCCTGTTTTTATACCTAAAGACGTAGTCATAGCAGTTACTAAGGCAGAGTGAGAACTTGGCATTCCCCCTGAACCAATCATCCGAGAAAAATCTAATTTTTTTTCTTTAACCAGCACTAAAGCAACTTTTAATGTTTGCGCGATAAACCAGGAAAAAATAGAAATCCGTACGATCTCATTATTTAATAATTGAAATATCCCAGTCAATAATATAATCCTCCTTAACGGTCTCGATTCAAAATATAATCAGCTAACGCCAAAAGATACTCACACTTATCGCCAAACAAAGCAAATATTTCTTTTTTTGCTTCGTCAACAAGTTGTTGAGCCTTCTTCCGAGAGAAATCCAAGCCGTATAAATTAGGATAAGTTAATTTATTATTTTTTAAATCACTTCCCACTCTCTTTCCAATTTTATCTTCGTCTCCAATTAAATCTAAAATATCATCTATAATTTGAAAACTAAGTCCAATTTTTTCAGCATAAGTTGTTAAAACTTCTAATTGTTCCTGGTTGCATCCACCAGATAAAGCTCCGGCCCTTATAGCTGCTTTTATCAATGCCCCTGTTTTACGATTATAAATATACTCCAATTGTTCTCCAGAAGAGCTATGACCTTCTGCTAATAAATCAGCTACCTGTCCTCCTACCATGCCTAGAGGACCAGCTGCTAAGGCAATTTCCTTAATTATCCTAACAATTTCAGCTGGTGGAAGCAAATTTTCTAAACCATCACTTAATAAATAGAAGGCATGAGTAAGTAAACCATCTCCCGCTAAAATTGCTATTGCCTCTCCATATACCTTATGGTTTGTAAGCTTTCCCCGACGATAATCATCATTGTCCATTGCTGGAAGATCATCATGAATAAGTGAATAAGTATGAATAAATTCCAATGCACAAGCAACAGGTAAAGCCGCGGCCAAATCCCCGCCAACAACCTGATTTGCTAGAATAGCTAAAATGGGTCGTAATCTTTTACCACCTGCAAATAGACTATATTCCATGGCTGTCCAAATTAAACCTGATTGTTCACTTTTGGGAGGAAAGTATTGTTTGAGATAATCATCAACAAGTTGAGTAATATGCTTTAAATAATTAGAAAAATCCAACTATTTTGCCACCTCATTCCTAATGGCTAAAAATTAAAATCCTCAGCCTCAGTTTCATAAAAATCCTGATCCAAAATTTTTATCTTTAATTCCGCCTGTTCTAACATTTTGCTACAAAATTTTACTAACTTGGAACCTTCTTCATATAATTCCAATACCCTATCCAAACTCATTCTCTCCTCTTCTAACAAACGTACAACTTCTTCCAATCGAGTAACAGCAGTTTCATAAGAAAGGTTAGAAGTTGTAGCATTTTCTAACTTATTCATCTTTTCCCTCCTCGGTTATAGAAATAACCTTTCCCTGGATTATACCATCTTTTAGGATTATTTTAAAAGTCTCCCCAGGTTTGTACTGGGTTATTGAATTAAGAAAATAACCATTATTGTCAGTAACCAAACAATAAATTCCTTTTTTCAACACCGACCTAGGATCAGTTTTAGCAAGCAATTGCTCATATAGAACCAATTCACTTCTAAATTGTTGAATTCTATTTTTGTAATTTTGTAACAAACGATAGGCTAAAAAATCAATTCTTTGTTGTTCCCCTCTAATCCTGCCCATCGTTATAGTTATGAATTTGTGTTCCGCTAAAACTCTTAGTTTTTCTTTTCTCCTTTCGATTTGACTGTTAAAACTATCTATCAATCTCTTCTTTAAATTCTTAAGATAAACAAGCAGTTCTTCCCTATCAGGACATACTAATTCTGCCGCTGCTGATGGAGTTGGAGCCCGTAAATCAGCAACAAAGTCAGCTATCGTAAAATCTGTTTCGTGACCAACAGCGGATACTATAGGTATTTTAGATTTATAAATAGCTCGGGCCAATTGTTCATCATTAAAAACAGACAGGTCTTCACTGCTTCCGCCGCCTCTGGCTAGAATAATAACATCTATTCCCTTCAATTCATTTAATGCCTCAATACCTGCGCAAAGAGTTTTTACCGCCTGGATTCCTTGAACAAAAGCAGGATAGATATATAATTCAGCTAAAGGATAACGTCTTTTAATTATTGATAATATATCTTGAATCGCAGCTCCTGATAAAGAAGTAAGTATTCCAATTTTTCGAGGGTATTTGACAATACTTTTTTTGTTTTCTCTATCAAACAATCCTTCAGCCAAAAGTTTTCTTTTCAGTTCCTCCAGAAAAACTTGGACAGAGCCTAAACCTAATGGTTCCATATCATGAACATAAATTTGATAATTACCGTCCCGCTGATATACAGAAACAGAACCAAGAATTAATACCTGCTGGCCATTTTGAGGATTAAACCTAAGGTTAATAAGATCATCTTTATACATTACACATTTAATACTACTTTCTGAATCAATTAGAGAAAAGTACAAATGACCTGAATTAGGCTGTCTGCAATTACTTATTTCACCTTTTACCCAAATACACTGGAGGTGGCGGTTATCTTCCAATAAACGTTTAATATATTTATTTAATTCCCAAACTTCAAATACTCGGGGTGATAACACTTTCCACCATCCTAACCAAATTTTTAAAGCAAAGAGCTGTTGTTACAGGTCCCACTCCTCCAGGTACAGGAGTTATTAATGATGCTATTTTGACCGCTTCAGCAAAATCAACATCTCCAATCATTTTACCTTCAACTTCATTTGTACCAACATCTATAACTATTGCTCCCGGTTTAATAAAACTAGAATCTATATAATTAGGTTTACCAATTGCCACCGCCAAAATATCAGCTTGTTTGGTTATTTCTCTTAAATTTGCAGTTTTTGAATGACATATAGTAACAGTGCAGTTTTTCTCCAAAAGAGCCAAGGCCAAAGGTTTACCTACTACAACACTTCTACCTATTACAACCGCATGTTTGCCTGAAAGCTCCACTTTTTGTCTTTCCAGCAGCTCAATAACAGCTGAAGGTGTACAAGGTCTTGTTCCTTTTTCACCCGCAAAAAGCTTTCCTTGATTTAAGGGATGAATTCCATCTAAATCTTTATCCGGACTAACCAAGCTGGCAATTTTCTTTTCATTTATTCCTACTGGAAGGGGAAAATGAATAAATATTCCGTGTACATCTTTTCTTTTATTAAGCTCTTCAATCAAAGAAGTTAATTCTTCTTCTGTAGAAGATGATGATAAAAGATAGTTTTCCACTTTTATTTTCAATCTTTGAGCTATTTTTACTTGCGTATTTTGATAAAATTTAACCCCTGCATCATCTGTAGCAGATAGCAAAGCCATCGTTGGAATTTGACCGGAAATATCTATAATTTTTTCTATCTTAGCACTCAATTCTTGATAAATTTTTTCCGCAATTGCCCTACCGTCGATAACATTATTACTTAGCATTATTAATAACACTCCCTTAATATAACCAAAAATTAGTAACAGTCTTTATAGTTTCCTATACCCGAAAAGCTATTTAATTAATTCTCTATCTAAATTTCTAAAACCTGCATTCCTATTAAGTCTTTCTAAGCCAAGCAGCCCTACCCCAACTGCATTATCTGAAGAATAGTGTTTATCTGCAAAAAAAAGTTTTATTTCCTCATTAGATTTAATTAAATTCTTACATAAATACGTCCTAAAATAGTCATTGCTAGCCACTCCACCAATAAACAAAACACTTCTAAAACCATAAGCCTCTATACAATTTCTAACCAGTCTAGTTATAGACTCAGAAATGCAAATCTGTACAGCTAAAGCTACCTCTTCTTTTGAATATTGCCCAGTATTAATTACTCTCTGAGCAGCACTTTCCGGCCCTGAAAAACTTACCAAATTATCTTTTACCACAATAGGCAAACGAAGTTTAGTTCCCTTACACCTGCTGGCCATTTGTTCAAGATCTTTACCGGCAGGAAAGTTAAGCCCCAATGCAACACCTACCCTATCTATAAATTGGCCGATTTGTAAATCCGAACTTTTTCCTAAAATTTTAATAATAAAACTTTCTTCTAAACTGCTATTGTCCAATTCCACCTGTACCAGTTCGGTAGTCCCTCCAGACAAATGAACAGCTAAAAATTTTTCCCCATTTACTTTCATTCCAGAGGACCAAATACCTGCTGCTATGTGTCCCTCCTGGTGAGTAACACCAACAAATGGTAAATCGTTTATAGATGCGATAACCTTTCCATAATTACTTCCTAATAAAAAAACCGGCATATAAGAATTAGGTACCGGTCTAGGCGCTGTGCTGGCTGCAACAGCTTTTAGTTTTCCACCCTTGATAATGAACTTGATTCGTTCAAAAAGAAGAGGTAAGTTCTTATTATGCAGGAAAAAAGCTTCCGATTGACTAAGTCCCCGTTTCCCTAATGGAACTTCCAAAACCATTCTTTCGTCAGCTACAACCTTTTTATCCGAATCAATAATTGCTAAAGAAGTAGTATAATTACTAGTATCAATTCCTAAATAATATTCTTTCAAATTAACTCTCCCTCTTTTCAAATCCGTTCCTCTTTTTTTGCCACAGTACCTAACACGCCATTAACAAATTTCACAGACTCCGGTTCACTATAAATTTTTACTAATTCCAAAGCCTCATTAATTGAAACTTTTATTGGTATATCAGGACAAAACATGATTTCGTATGCAGCAATACGTAAAACATTACGATCAACACTGGCCATCCTATCCAAAGACCATTCATGAGCAGAGCTTTCGATTGCCCTATCTATTTCTTCCAAATTATCTACTACTCCTTGAGTTAAACTAATGGCAAACTCTTTTATATCTTCCGAAACTTGAGAACTATCTTCTGATTTTATATCTTCGATGCATCGCTTAGGGTCAGCTTTCCCTACATCAATCTTAAATAATGCTTGAAGAGCTAATTCCCTGCCATATCTTCTTTTCATATATCCACCTCCAAAAAACTTATTATAACCTATATTTTCCTTATCTAAATTTTCTATTCCTGTACATTCAAATGCCACTTTGCTTAGCAAAGTGGCATTTGAATGTTAACGGTCCCCAGGAATAAACCTTTCTAAAAATTCAATAAAATTTTGATCCAAATCATAACGGCTGCCTAAATAAAAACCAACAACTACACAGGCAATAATAAAAAGTGTTTTAAAGAAACCAAACACAATTATTAGTAGAGCAATAAAAAATCCTAATATACTCCCAATAATTTTGCCTTTATGTTGATAGAAGAGCTCTAAAATAGATTCTCTCATTTTTTTGCGCTCCTTTTCTAACAGACTAGGCTTTTATTTAACTTTAATCCCATCAGTAACAATGTCTTTTATCGTAACAGTAATAGGATTAGCCGTTATCCCAACTATATCCTGTAAATGTTCAAAAACTAAATCTTGAATTTTCTTAGAAAGATCAGGAAGATTAATATCGGGGATTACATTAACAACAATATCTACTCCTATACCTTTATCCGATTTATAAACTGTAGGTTTTACTTCCCTTACTCCTTTTATCTGCTGAGTAACTACCCTAGTTGTTAAACTTTCTATGGCATCCAAAGTAATTTTCAACTCTCCAAGTTCATTATACTGAATTATAGATCGATACCTACCACCGTCACTTTTTTTCCTTTTAAATAATAAAAATAACCCACCTACTAACAGGATAATTAAAAAACCGGACAACTGCCAGTTCGCATAAAAATATTTAATGGTTTGATCAATATAAATATAAGGAATCAATCCAAAACTAGTGACAATTAGGATGATTAATGCTAGATTGAAAATAACCAAATAAATATTCATCAGCAGTCGAGCCCAAACACTCATTTAGTAAACTCCTTTCCTGCTTACATCCATTTATAATTTTAGGGCATGTCCAACTATAAAAATAAGGAAAAGGGATAAACCCCATTGTGGAATTTTCCCTTTTTTAACTATTGAATTTAACAACTATCTTACTTTAGTACTCTCTTCATCCCGATCGTCCTGGGCAATTTTAACACCTTGAACATGAACATTAACCTCTATTACTTCCAAACCAGTCATACTTTCAATAGCTCTTTTAACATTTTCCTGTATTTTCCAAGCCACCTCAGGAATTCGGACTCCATAATCAACTATAACAAATAAATCAACAGCGGCTTCCTTTTCTCCTACTTCTACCTTTACTCCCTTAGAAAGATTTTTTCTACCTAAAATTTCTACTATCCCGCCGGCAATACCGCCACTCATTCCTGCTACCCCTTCTATTTCTGTAGCAGCTAAACCAGCTATAATAGCAACAACTTCCCGTGCTATTATAATATTCCCTTTTTCTGAAGATTCACTTTTATATAACACTTCATTTTTTTCCAAAAGACCCACCTCCATAAAAGTCAATTCCCCATTTGTATTATTCAATGCTTATACCAAGATAATATCATTTTTTTACTTTAATAAGCCTGCTTAATCTTAACTAATTATACCTAGATATATTTTCCTTGTCAATAATTGGCTACCCTATTATAAACGGGGTATAACTCTTATTCCTTCTAATGGAGTTCCTGTAATCCTATTTACCAGGTCTGAAACCTGAACAACCTGCTCCTGATTTAAACTTTCGCTTTTGATCACCACATCTGCACTATTATCATGGATAATTACAACCGCATCGCTAAATCCATTAGCTTTAATTAGATTTTCCAATTCCGTTTCATAGGTTATTAGATCAGAAAGTTTCATCAACAACTCTTTAACTGCCTCTGCAGTTTCTTCAGAAGCCTGAGGACTATTAATTAACTCTCTAAAAAGCTCTATTTGCTTGCTGCGGATCCTGTCCCGTTCAAGCTTATAATCAACAAAGAAGTCAGCTTGAATATCTAAGGATTTCTCTTGAGGAGCAAAAGTTAACATGCTTTTATCCTCAACTTCTTCTTGCTCTTGAAGGTTTTGTTCAAATTCTGCAATATTAGTCATTTTGTTCATCGAACGCTCAGCAATACTGGAAGCAAAAACTAATAATAAAATTAAAACTAACCAGGGAAATAATTTCCGTCCATTAATTATCATTCCAATTCCTCCTATCTTCCTTTTGGTAATACGTTAATTCTATAACTAGGTATATTCAAAACCGTCTGCACAGCTTTCACTAGTTGAGCTCTCACAGCAGCAATTTCAGCACCTTCAGCAACGACCAGCACACCGCTTATTTCAGGTTCAACCCTTTTTACTATTACAGGTTGATTTGAAGTAGAACTGCTATTTTGAATTATGACCAATTCATTTGCGTCCCTCTGCTCATTAATTGTTCTGTTACCTCCCGCTGTATCTTTTTCTTCAGTAACCTTATTCTCTTTAGTTGTGTTATATGCATAAATCATTTCCGGACTACTAAAATACTTAATCATAACAGTAACTTCTCCCACCCCATTAATCTCTTTAAGTGTAGAACTTAATCTTTTCTCTAAATCCTCGGAATAGTCATCTACAAAAGAAGTAAGTTTACTATTTGTTTCCACCTTCGAATCCGGTATTAGATAGTTAGCTTGATCATTATTTTTCCCGCTATTTCCTAAAGATGAGATTAACAAAAATATGAAAGCTAATATCCCTATTATTGTTAGATAGTAAATTTTTTTATTTTCTTTTAGCCAAGAAAAATCCATTCTACTCCCTCCTTTACTTATCAAAAGAAACTATTATTTTATCTTTAGGTATCCCATAAAAACTGGATAAAATAGTCTTTAATTTATTTTCAATGTCTTTCTTGCTTTGGATAGAATATTTCTCACCACCCTGTACATGCTCTTCAACCTCTTCCCTACCATTTATTACGACCGGTTCTACTAATTCTGCACTGGTCTTATTTTGTTCGCCATCTTTAAGTGTTACTTCCAAGAAAATGTTGGCTATCTTTTCCAGTTCCCCTGGCTTAACTTCGGATTCTAAGTTAAGTTTTACTTTTACCTTATCGATACCATCAACTACTAAACATAATCCTTCAATTTGATAAGCTAATCTAGTTTCCAAAACATTTTTTGTTTGTTCCGTGCCAATTACTTGAATTTGCTTACCATTTTCAATAATCTTATCAAGATTTGCTATGTTTCTGCTGATTTTTCTATCTTCACTGTTAAAAACGCTTATATTATCATAACTTTCTAAGTCCAAAATTCTAATCAACGGATTTAAAATAATCATTATAATGAATAGGCCTATAACCAGATGTACATATCTTTTTAAACTGCTGTTGGGTATCAACATATCGAGAAAAAAAGCAAGGAACAAAATAATTGTTACGCTGCGAACCCATTCTGAAAGAATATCAATCATTTAGTCACCTACCTTATCATCATAGTAAAATTACCCGCACCAACTATTATCGTAAGGGCTGCAAAAAACATTATTGCTACCGAAGCAACTGCTGCAAATACTAAAGTTAAACTTTTCCCCATATCATTAAGACATTCTACTATCTTTATATCTGCTATTGGCTGGATTAAAGCACTTGCTAGCTTGTATACAAAAATCAGAGCCACTATTTTTAGTACTGGAAAAGCACAAACAAGAATAATACCAATTACTCCTAAAACACCTATGGCGTTTTTCAATAAGGAAGAACAGCTAACTAATATTTCTAAAGCATCCGAAAACATTTTTCCAACAATAGGCACAAAATTACTAGTTACAAACTTTGCTGTGCGTACAGATACTCCGTCTGATACTGAGCTAGTTACTCCCCGCACCACCATTACTCCAATGAAAACAGAGAGCATCACACCTAAAAAACCAACGCTTAAATCTTTAATTAAATCAGCTAATTTTGATATCTTAAAGCCTTCTGCGATATTGCTTAGAATAGTTAAAATGGCCGAAAAAAAGATAAGTGGAAATACAACCTGACTTACTACAGTACTCAAAGTACTGATAAGAAGAATTATCAAAGGATGGAAAATTGTTGTCGATATTAGTCCCCCCATAGCAACAAGCAAACTTAATAATAATGGAAGTAAGGCCTGCATAAATGTAACCATGTTATCAATGGCCAACCTTCCATAATTTAGAGCAATCCAAAAACTACTTAAAGCCAAGCCGACTAATACTAAATAACAGATTGCATGAGCTAATTTACTAACTGTTCCCTGTTCAAAGGAGGACTGAACACTTTTTAAAATAGCGCATAATATGGCTAAGATAATCAGCTTACTTAATAAATCAAAATTAACAATTACTTCCTTAAACATGTACTTAAGAAGATTCTTTATCAATCCACCAAAATCAAGTTTATAACTATGAGTAATAATCATCTTTAACAAGTCTTGTCCATTGGTAGTAGGCAGTACCCCATTTAGTTCTGCATCAGCTTTTCTTAGCATTTCATCTATCTCTGTTAGATCTAATTTATCAAGTTGCTGCTGAATTATTTCATCCTGGTTAATATTTAAATCTTCCTCCGCAAATACAGGTTGGATAATTAACAATAACACCACTAATGTGACTAGAAAACCAAATTTTTTGGTCATAAATTTCTCACCAACTTTTATAAATTAAGATAACATTTTGCTAATCGTTTCAACAATCATTATGATAATAGGGATTGCTAAAACCATAATTAAGACCTTACCAGCAAACTCCAACTTAGCTGCTATAGCCCCTTCACCCGCATCCCTGCAAACCTGAGCTCCAAATTCTGCTATATAAGCTATCCCGATAATTTTAAAAATTGTTCCCAAATACATTACATTAAGATTAGCTTTGTTTGCTAACTCCTTAAGCAAATCAACAACCGCCGCTATTTTGCCAATAATTACTCCAAAAATCACTACCCCTAAAATAATACTTAGTTGTAAAGCTAACTCGGGACGCTGCTGTTTGAGCAAAACTACTAAAATAGTACCTATTAACCCAAAAGCTACAATCTGAACTATATCCATTTTCGCTCACCTCTTTTAAAAAAAGCCAAAAACAGATTTTACAATAGTAAAAAGTTGACTGATAAGCTGAATTACCATAATTAAAACAATTATTAAACCCACTAATGTAATCATTTGGCCTTGTTCTTCCTTACCTGCCTGTTTAAGTACAAGGCTCAAAACAGAAATAAGAATACCTATTCCAGCTACCTTAAAGATCAAATCCACATTCATTAAAGCTACCCCTCTCCTTTAAATAATAAAAATAACAAGCATTAAACCAGTGCAAAAACCAAGATATTTCCAAACTTTTTCGTTTTTATCTTTTTCAGACTGGGCAATACTAATTTGTTGTTCTAACTGAGTTATGGCTAATTGAATATGTTTTATTTGATCCTCCCGATCTGATAATCCTAAACTTTTTCCTAAATTGATTAAAATTTCTTGATCAGCTGATTTCAAAGCGGTTTTCGGAATAATCTGGCTAAGAGCATACTCCCAAGCTTCATCAGCTGTATATCCAACTCTACTATTTAACATTTCACCTGCCAACTTAAAAACATCAGCAATTCTTTTATCTGTCTTTTTAGATAAAGATAAGAGTGCTTCTGGCAAAGGAATTGCTGCATAACTAATATCAGTAGCCAACATTTGTAATGAAAATTGAAAGTTTCTTAATTGTATCGGCCTTAACGAATACTGTTTGGCAATTATTAACCCAATTGCTCCGGAACATACTATTACTGTAAAAGCAGCTAAAATTTTTATCATAATAATCATCCACCCCATTTCTTACGTAGTAATACCGGGTGAGAAAGTAGGCTATTTCCGCATGTTAGATCAATAACTTCTTCTAAAGTCCCAACTCCTAAACTCCTCCCTAGAACAATTAAACGCTCAAAGACATTCTGATCTAGAAGAATCTTTAGGCTTGGCCTTTTTTGCAGGTCTTCAAAATTAGAAGCATGAGCTGTAGCAATTAAGCTTACTCCTCCGTTTATTACTTCACCAATTGCAGCAACATCTTCTTCCCTGCCAATTTCATCAACAACTATTACCTGGGGAGACATAGATCTTAATAACATCATCATTCCACTGGCTTTAGGACAAGCGTCCAAAACATCCGTTCTAACACCTATGTCCAACTGGGGTACACCCTCATAACATCCAGCAATTTCTGACCTTTCATCAACTAAACCAATTTTGTACCCAGAAAGTTTTTGACTGGTGACTCCGTTACTTAATTGACGCACCAAATCCCTCAACAAAGTGGTTTTCCCACATTGGGGCGGAGATATAATTAGAGTATCATAAATCCTTTTATTCTTTTTATCAACTAAAAAAGGTATAATCGGATCAGCAACCCCGTGTAAATCTTTTAAAATTCTTACATTTAATCCAGCAATATGTCTGATAGTTTTCACTGTACCCCCTTCAACTACAACTCTTCCCGTTAAACCTACCCGATGACCACCGGAAATTGTAATAAAACCATTTTTTAATTCCTCCTCTAAAGCATAGATGGATGATTTTGTTAACAAATGCAGCATTCTTCTAATATCTTCCGAAC
This sequence comes from Clostridia bacterium, assembly GCA_012840065.1. GTDB lineage: Bacteria > Bacillota > DUMD01 > DUMD01 > DUMD01 > DUMD01. The sequence goes on along the minus strand of DUMD01000212.1, from coordinate 3,901 downwards.
TAACTCGGTAAGCTGTAGAACTGTCTTTGACCGGTACTCCCTGACTATTAACCATAAAATCACCGCTATCATAACAAAACATTAACGGCCTACCTTCTCGTAATCTTATTTCTTCTATTGAAAGCTGCACATCCTGAGGCAAAGACTCTACTAAAGTTCTGATATTAGCTGGTAAAATATTAAGTACCTCTTCGCTAAGAGGTATCTGACAGTCCTTTTCAGGAATAAAATCCGAGTGTACAATTCTAATTTGAGACACAAACCATCCCCCTCCTCCTTCTCACTACTATAGATATTTAAGGAAAAGTTGGGATATTACACCTATTTTTAAAATGTAAATAAATTATTATTTTGAAATAAAAAAACAGGAGAGCGATAAAGTTAACTTTATTGCTCTCCTGTTTTTTTATTTCAAATTATATCTCTTAAATCTTTTAAATATGGCAAGTCCATTCGATGTTTTATCAAACTACCCAAATCTAGCTTTTGAATCAAAATTGTTTCCTCATCTTTACCCGCTTCTTGCAAGTTTCTCCCTTGGGGATCAATAATCCTGCTATGACCACATTGTCCTTCTCCAACCATATTTACTCCCACACCAAAAACAGTATTTTCTAAACATCGTGCAGCTAAAGCAGTATCCCAAGTATGTTTATAACCAATCGTCCATGCAGATGGGATAAAAAATATTTCTGCCCCTTGTAAAGCTAATCTTCGTCCAATCTCTGGAAACTCAGCGTCATAGCAAATCAGAATACCAATTTTGCCATACTCAGTATCAAAAACAGGTAAACGATCACCTGGACGAAAGTAAAGCTTCTCTTTAGCCCAAAGTTGAGTTTTTCTAAAAACTCCTACAATTTCCCCCCACCGATCCAATAAAACAGCTGAGTTATAAATAACACCAGTTAAATCCCCTTGCTCGGGCAAAGGGGCAATAATATAAACTCCTAATTCCTTGGCTAAATTACTCAAGGTACTAATTGTTGGACCATCCAATCTTTCTGCATTCCTTAGAAATCCTTCTCTATTTAATTCATAACCGGTAATAAAGAGCTCAGGCAAACATATTATTTGAGCTCCCTGGGCAGCAGCTTTTTTAATAAATTCAACACTTTTTTTTAAGTTTGCTTCTTTGTTTTCCGTAATTGATCTCATTTGAACTGCAGCCACACATACCTCTTTATTACGCATTTATTTCCTCCTTTACACCATACTCCCTCACATACAATACTTTTTTACATAACCATATTTTTCACACTATACTCTTTCCAAGTATTCGCCTGTTCTAGTATCAATTTTTATTTTATCTCCTACATTAATGAAAAGCGGGACTTGTACAACTACTCCTGTTTCCAGTTTTGCTGGTTTCGAACCACCTGTTGCAGTATCCCCTTTAAAGCCAGGCTCAGTTTCTATTACTTCCAATTCTACAGAATTAGGTAAATCTACACCTATAGGAGTACCCTGATACAAATGAACAACCAATTCCATGTTTTCTTTAAGATACTTAACAGCATCTCCCATTTGCTCTTTAGTTAAGTTAATTTGATCATAAGTTTCCATATCCATTAAAGTATATTGATCGCCTGAATTGTATAAATATTGCATCTCACGCCGATCAATATGGGCACGAGGTATTTTTTCACCTGCTCTAAAAGTTTTTTCTATTACAGCACCAGTTTTAATATTTTTTAGTTTGGAACGCACAAAAGCAGCGCCCTTCCCAGGTTTTACATGTTGGAAGTCTACAACTGTATAGATTTCACCATCTACTTCAATAGTAACACCTGTGCGAAAATCATTTGTTGAGATCATTTTTACTCCTCCTTATAAGATAATTAATTTTTTACATGCAGTGGTAAGTACAGTACATCCCTCTTCCGTTAGTAGAACCATGTCTTCAATCCTTAAACCAAATCTGCTTGGAATATATATACCTGGCTCCACTGTAACAACCATCCCAGGCTTTAAAAAAAGATTACTATTCACAGCAAGTCGGGGCTCTTCATGAACAGCTAGCCCTACCCCATGCCCTAAACCATGACCAAAATATTCTCCATAACCTTTTTCCTTAATAATATTACGAGCAATTTCATCAATTTCTTTACCCGTATATCCAGGAGCAAGTTTGTTGATTGCTTCCATTTGAGCACTAAGCACCAATTTATAAACCCTTTCCTGCTCGGCAGATATTGGACCAACCGCTATGGTTCGGGTAAGATCAGAATGATATCCCTGATATACAGCACCAAAATCAAAAGTTATAAAATCGCCTTTTTCAATTTTGCGGTCACTCGCAAGGCCGTGAGGTAAAGCTCCTCTCTCACCAGATGCAACAATAGTATCAAACGATAGCTTTTCAGCCCCCTCCTCCCGCATAAACTTTTCAAGTTCCCATGCCAAAAATTTTTCAGTCACGCCTGGTTTAACCAGATTAATAATATAATCAAAAGCCTGATCAGCTATGGAAGCTGCTTTTTTAATTAACTGTATTTCCTGCTCATCTTTTATCATTCTAATTTCTTCAACCAAACCTTCAGTAGGAATAAGACTAGCTTTTCCTAACGCATTAAGATATGTACAATAAGTAGCGTAAGAAATATGTTCGGCTTCAAAACCTATCTTTTTTAGCTCAAATTTTTTTACTAAACGGGCTAATCCTTCACTAAAATCAGAACTGGCTTGTTCAACTTTAAAATCAGTCGCTTGCACAGCTGCCTGTTCAAGATACCGAAAATCGGTCATTAAAATTGCCTCTTCGTTAGTGATTAAAAGAACACCTGAACTGCCTGTGAATCCACTTAGATATCTACAATTAATTGGATTAGTTATCAATAAGGCATCTAAATTACAAAATTTAATTTTTTCTCTGATTTTACAAACCCTAGCTGACACAATACTATTTTTCCTCCTGAAGTAGTTTTATATAAATCATAATCCCCAAACTATTAACACTATAAGTAATTATTAGCTATTTCCCCCTCTCTCCCAAATGTCCAATACCCATAATTCCACATGATTTATATACATTCCTTCTAAAATTTTAGGATAAAAGGACAAATTATTTGCCGCTAACCGTAACTTTCCCAAATAAAACAGTTGGTGCACCAATACTACCAAAAAAGCGAAGGTCATTGCCAATACTTTCAACAGAGTTAAATAATTCTAATACATTACCAGCTATTGCAACTCCCCTCACCGGATAACTAAACTCGCCTTTACTAATCCATAAACCAGATGCTCCCAAAGAAAAATCACCGGAAATAGGATTGGCAGTGTGCATCCCCATTATTTCTGTAACATAAAACCCTTCGTTAATAGACTGGATTATTTCTTCCTGGTTTTTTGTTCCTTCAGCTAAATAAAAATTGGTTGTTCCTACTTCAGGAGTAGTTATAAATCCCCCTCTGACAGCATTACCAGTGGATTTTGTCCCATCTTTTGCTGCAGTATAGGTATTATGCAGAAAACTAATTAATCTTCCTTTATCAATAACAACTGTCTTTGAAGGTACGACACCTTCCCCATCAATAATTGAAGTAGCTAAGCCATTAGGCATCAAACCATCATCAATAATAGTTATCTGCTCCGAAACAATTTTCTGCCCTAATTTACCCGATAATAATGACTTACCCTTTTGAACTGACTCAGCATTTACAGCGGAAGCAAATAAATCAAGAAAATTTGTCACTACATAAGAATCAAAAATCAATGGTACTCTCTTAGTTTTAACAGATTTTGCATTAAGCATCCGGACTGCTTTTTGTGCTGCCTCCAAACCAATATTTTTAGGGTTTAAATCTTCTAATTTTTTAGTAAAATTCATTCCTGTTCCGCTTTGCACATCACCGTCTTGTTCAGCTATCAGCCAAGCATACCCTCCGCAATAATTACTTTT
>DUMD01000018.1 GCA_012840065.1 Clostridia bacterium | reverse complement strand
ATACAATTAGTTCAACCCCGCCATAAAAGCTAAAACAGTAAAATTCCTTGTTGTTTCTTATTTTTTAAGATGAATTGAACCCACAAAATCAGTCAAATTAAAAAGATAACAAATAATGGTTATTTAAAAAAATTTTTATAAAACACTTTCTAAACAATTATTAATAAATAAATTAGCCTAATCCTCCATAAAACTTAGAATTAATCCTATCAATCAGAAAAAATTTACTCCTGCTAACTCTTTACCCTTTGCCAGCATAATATAAAACAAAATTTAGATTAATACCATTGTTTTTTATTTGGTGCTAAAAATTACAAACTAGGGAGGAATAAAAAGATGAGACCATCAGCCAGCTATTATCCGGTAGCAATAGCTTACCTTAAAGGAGGACCCCTGGCACCTCAGCTTAATGGGGTAGTAAGTTTTAAAGACGTACCAGGGGGAACCGAAGTATGTGTAGTAGTATCCGGTCTTCCACCATATCAACCAGGTCATAACGGAGAACCCCCTATTGGCCCCCATGGCTTCCATCTTCATGTATACGGAAGTTGTACAATTGGTGACCCTAATAATCCATTCCAAGCTGCAGGAGACCACTGGAACCCCACTAACCAACCCCATGGAAATCATGCAGGTGATTTCCCAGTACTTTTTTCTAACAACAGCTTTGCCAGCATGTGCTTTTTTACAAATGCCTTCAAACCGGCAGACGTTATCGGCAAATCAGTTATCATTCACGAAAATCCCGACGATTATCGTACACAACCGGCAGGAAATGCAGGTAAAAGACTAGCCTGCGGAATTATCAAATGGAATTACCAATGGAACCACCAATATTCCCTCCAATATTACTAGAAATAAAAAAATTAGACCGATTATAAGGTCTAATCTTTAGTTAACTGTTTCTATTTTCCACCTTATAAATACTGCCTCATCTAAAATAAGAAAATGAGGAGACATCCTCCACAAGACTATTTTTAGTAATATTTTTTTCTTTTAATAATATTGCCCGCTGAATAGCATAACTGCCAAAACGTTGGCGAATTTTATCTATACTTTTTTCCAAACTTTCCATTTTAATATTTTTTTCTACATCATCATAGAAGGAAAGCTGGATAGCTGTGTCAGCCACAACAAGATCCGACATTCTTATTCCTAAGGATCTTATCGGCTTTCTTTTTTGCCAATCATAGTTTTTCTTAAAAAGTTCCAGGGCTTTATCTGCAATTTCGGTAGAAAGAAAAGTAGGACTCTCCAACTTGGTTTGTCTGGTTTCGGAATAAAAACTATTATCTCTAACCCAAATCCCAACAGTAAAACCCTTAAAATTATGCTTTCTTAATCTTTCAGCTACACTTTCTGCCAAGACATAAAAAGTTTTTTTAACCTCTTCATCATTTTTCAAGTCTACCCTAGTAGTGATGCTATTACCGATACTTTTAATCGGATGTTGAAAATCAACCTTGAGCACAGGAGAAGTATCTAATCCATTAGCAAAAGCCCAAAGGATTTCCCCCCACTTACCCAGTTGACATGATAATAATTCCGGGGAAGCTGCTGCCAACTGGCCTATAGTTTCAATCCCTATTCTGGCCAGTCTCCGCCTTGTAGCCGGTCCCACATAAAGAAGACTCCCGGCAGGTAGAGGCCAAACCAGATTTTTATAGTTATTCCTGCTGATTACAGTAACCGCATCGGGTTTTTGAAGGTCACTCCCCAGCTTGGCAAAAATTTTATTAAAAGAAACCCCTATGGATAAAGTCAAGCCTAATTCCCTTTTTACAGTTTGCCTAATCTCCTCCGCTATTCTTTCCCCGGAACCAAATAGCCTAGTACTACCTGTTACATCAAGCCAACATTCATCTATCCCAAAACTTTCTATTTGATCAGTATAACGCTCATAAATTTTTCTAGTCAACTTGGAAAAATGCTGATATAAATGATAACGAGGAGGCACCACTAGAAGATCAGGACATTTTAGCTTGCTCTGCCAGATCGTTTCCCCGGTCTGCACCCCGTATTTTTTAGCAATACAATTTTTAGCAAGAACTATCCCATGTCTATCTTCCTGGCTTCCACAAACAGCAACAGGTTTATCCCTTATTTCCGGATTATACAAGCACTCTACAGAAGCATAAAAATTATTTAAATCGCAGTGAAGGATTACCCGATCCATTCCACCACTTCCTTAAACCTTTTAATTTAATTCTTATTATATTATCGAACATATGTTCTGTAAAGAAGATTTAAGGAAAAAGAATCCAAAAAAACCTACCGAAATTGATGTAAATTCCGGTAGGTTTGGCTCTTAGACTTTTTAAAAACCTAAATAATGATGAATGGCCCTGGCAGCCTTTTTCCCTGCTCCCATGGCTAAGATTACCGTAGCTGCTCCGGTAACAATATCCCCTCCAGCAAAGACGCCAGGACGAGAAGTCTGGCCGGTTTCTTCATCAGCCAGAATATTGCCTTTTCTTGTTAATTTTAAACCGGGAGTCGTACGGGGAACCAAAGGATTAGGTCCTTGACCAATAGCAATAACAACTGTATCTACCTGTAAATCAAAATACGCTCCGGGAATAGGTACAGGGCTTCTCCGTCCAGATTCATCAGGTTCTCCTAATTCAAATCTCTGACAGATCATCATGTTAACATTTCCATTTTCATCCCCTTTATATTCCACAGGGCTGGTCAAAAGCAAAAACTTAACCCCTTCCTCTTCAGCATGTTCTACTTCTTCTTTCCGGGCTGGCATTTCCT
>DUMD01000211.1 GCA_012840065.1 Clostridia bacterium | reverse complement strand
TATTGAAGAAGGTCTGCGTTTTGCTATTCGGGAAGGCGGACGGACTGTTGGTGCCGGTGTTGTTACTTCAATAGTTGAATAATATTTTTTTAATGAGGGGAAAATGTTTCTTATCTCCCTCTTAAAAAGAGGGAGATAAGAACTTTACTTGTTGGGTAAAAACTGTTGACAATTAAAAAGCTGTATGTTAAATTAATGAGGTAACAACAAATCGTTGTAGATGATGACTTGCTGGACACTAGGGGGTGCCATAGATGAGAGTAGCTGTTACGCTTGCATGTGGCGATTGCAAACGTAGAAACTATATTACTACAAAAAATAAAAAAACTGACAGTGGAAGGATAGAACTGAAAAAATATTGTAAGTTCTGCAAAACCCATACTGTTCATAAGGAAACAAAATAATTTGCTTTATTTTGAAGTAAGTTAGTATTGTAGGGGTGTAGCTCCAACGGCTAGAGCACCGGACTCCAAATCCGGGTGTTGGGGGTTCGAATCCCTCCACCCCTGCCATTATATTCTATGCAGGAAGAGATAAGCGCCTCTTTACATAAAGAAGGATTGTAAGGATGTGGATAGGTGTGAAATTAAAAAAATTTTTTAGCGGGTTGGCTAGGTATTTTAGAGAAGTTAAAGCAGAAATGAAAAAAGTAACCTGGCCAAGCCGGAAAGAAATAGTGTCAAATACACTAATTGTAATTGTTGCTGTAATAATTGCCTCTATAATAGTAGGGGTTTTTGATCTTGCCGTTGTGGGAGTGCTGAAGTCGATTATTGGTTAGTAATAATTAAGGAGGTGGGGGGCATACCAATATTTGGTGGTGTCCCTTGTATTATGGAAAAATCTTGGTATGTAATTCATACCTATTCTGGCTATGAAAATAAGGTGAAAGCGAATATCGAAAAAAGAGTGGAATCCATGGGCATGGAGGATAAAATCTTCCGTGTTCTTGTTCCTGTGGAAGATGAAGTTGAGGTCAAAAACGGCAAGAAAAAAGTAAATAAGAAAAAAGTTTTCCCCGGTTATGTACTGGTGGAGATGATTATGGATGACGATTCCTGGTATGTGGTTAGAAATACACCAGGAGTAACAGGTTTTGTAGGATCAGGCAATAAACCCGTTTCCCTTCGTTCGGAAGAGGTAAGGCAGATTTTGAAACAAATGGGTGTGGAAGAACCTCGTCCAAAAGTGGATTTTGCTTTTAACGAACGGATTAGGGTTATTGATGGTCCCTTTAAAGAATTTATAGGAATAATTAAGGGTATTGATTATGAACGGGGCAAAGTAAAAGCATTAGTGTCCCTTTTTGGCCGTGAAACCCCGGTTGAACTTGAGTTTAGCCAGGTTGAAAAAATATAAATCATGACTTGTATTCCTAATCAAGGAGGTGCGAAATAAGTGGCAAAGAAGGTAATTGCATTAGTTAAATTGCAAGTAGCAGCAGGAAAAGCTACGCCAGCTCCACCGGTTGGGCCTGCCCTTGGTCAACATGGTGTTAATATTATGGCATTTTGTAAAGAATTTAATGAACGTACAGCAAATCAGGCAGGTTTGATTATTCCTGTGGAACTTACTGTATATGAAGACCGTACTTTTTCTTTTATAACTAAGACTCCGCCCGCTGCAATACTACTTAAGAAAGCCGCCGGTATTGAGACTGCTTCCGGTGAACCTAATCGGAAAAAGGTAGCTAAAGTGCCAATTGATAAGGTAAGAGAAATTGCAGAGTTGAAAATGCAGGATTTGAATGCGGCAACCATCGAGGCTGCCATGAGTATGATTAAGGGTACAGCCAGAAGTATGGGTATTGAGATCGTGGAATAATTTCCGGTGTTTTAGTCTAGTGGGAGGAATGGGATCCGCTAAAACCACTTAAGGAGGAAGATAAGATGCCTAAGAGAGGTAAAAGATATCAGGAAGCTCAAAAACAGGTTGATAGAAATAAACTTTATACGCCTAAAGAAGCAATTGAACTTGCAAAAAGTTTAGCAAACGCCAAATTTGATGAAACTGTTGAGGTTGCTGTAAGATTAGGTGTTGATCCGAAACATGCCGACCAACAGGTTCGGGGGACAGTTGTACTTCCTCACGGAACCGGTAAAGTTGCTCGGGTTCTAGTTTTTGCTAAAGGTGAAAAAATAAAAGAAGCAGAAGCTGCTGGAGCAGATTATGTTGGAGCTGAAGAACTGGCTGCTAAAATATCAGAGGGCTGGTTAGATTTTGATGTGGCAATTGCAACTCCTGACATGATGGGTGTAGTAGGTAAACTTGGTAGGATTCTTGGCCCTCGGGGGTTAATGCCTAATCCTAAAACAGGTACAGTTACCTTTGACTTGGCGAAGGCAATTAGCGAATTTAAAGCTGGTAAAATTGAGTATCGGGTAGATAAGGCAGGTAACATCCATGCTCCTCTTGGTAAAGTTTCTTTTGAAACCGATAAGATTGCAGAAAACTTCACAGCCTTGATTGATGCTTTGATCAAAGCTAAACCGGCTGCAGCTAAGGGTAAATACATCAAAGGAATTGTGATTAGTACTACGATGGGACCTGGCATAAAAATAGATCCTAACCTAGCTACTGCTTAATCCTTATCTAACTGTTAAAAATATAAAACTAAATATTTTTAACTATAAAACCGTAGACAGTAGGTGTCCGAGGACTTAAAATATCTGCCTACCGAGGTTGGAGTTTGGAAAAGAATTATCTGTGTTTGGCGAATTTTAGGTTTTGCCAAACCTTTAAGATAAGATCAAAGGCCTCCGATTGTTCTGCGGAGGCCTTTGTTTATCTTTGCATTAATTAGATGCAAAATTGGTTTGAGTTTTAGGAGGAAGAGCGAGAGGAGGTGGATTAAAGGTTGAAACGTCAAGAAAAACAAGCTATTGTCGAAGAACTGAAAAATAAATTTGCCAATGCTAAGTCAGTGGTTTTAACTGATTTTAGAAGTCTTACTGTTGCTGAGGATACTAAGCTAAGAAAAGGCCTTAGAGAAGCAGGGGTTGATTATAAGGTATATAAAAATACTTTAGTGCGTCTGGCTATCCAGGGGATGGACCTGGACGAACTGAATCAGTATCTAGTAGGACCAACAGCACTTGCCTTTAGCGAAGAAGATGTGGTTGCTCCTGCTAAAGTACTTAATGAATATGCTAAGGAATATAAAAACTTAAAAATCAAAGGTGGAGTTATAGAAGGCAAGGTTGTTGATTACGACGGCGTTAAAGCTTTGGCGGATTTGCCACCTCGGGAAGTGTTGCTTGCCCAGTTGTTGGCTGGGATGCAGTCTCCAATCGTTGGTTTGGTCAATGTACTTCAAGGAAATATCCGCAACTTGGTTTATGTGCTTGATGCAATTAGAAATCAAAAACAGGCACAGGCATAAAACTTTCTTAAATTTAAAAATATGAAAAATTAAGGAGGAATAAAGATGACTAAAGAACAATTTATTGAAGCAATTGAGAATATGACCGTGCTCGAATTGTCTGAACTTGTAAAAGCTTTAGAAGAAAGATTTGGTGTAACTGCTGCGGCTCCTGTGGCTGTAGCTGCTGCTCCAGCTGCTGCTGCGGCTGCTGCTCCAGCTGCTGAAGAAAAAACTGAATTCACAGTTGTTTTGAAGGATGTTGGTGCTAAGAAAGTTCAAGTAATCAAAGTAGTTCGTGAAATTACCGGTTTAGGCTTAAAAGAAGCAAAAGATTTGGTAGATTCTGCTCCAAAACCGGTTAAAGAAAATGTTAACAAAGAAGAAGCCGAAGCTATTAAAGCTAAATTAGAAGAAGCAGGAGCTAGCGTAGAACTTAAGTAGTAAATGATTAAGTAGTAAATAATTAAGTAGTAAATAATAAGACCTTCTCTTTTTTGAGAAGGTCTTATTGTCTTTTATTGATATGTTCTTGACAATTATAACTAATTATGTTACTATTTAAAAATGCATAGCATTGGAAGGAATTTTATTCGTTTTATACAGATAAACTTGAATAAATTGCATAATTTACGGTCATAATTAGAAGATAGGGAAGAGGCTTTTTATCGCAATGCAGGGGAGGTGCTCATAATTAAAAATGATTCTTCCTTAGCAACGCCTTTGGTGGCTAAAGCGAGGTTTATAGAGCATGATCTATAGACCTTGTTGCTTTTGCCTGTTTTTTTTTATTATACATCTGGGAAAAAGTATAAACAAGGGGTGAAAGACTTATGGGTCAGTGGTTGCCTGTAGGACGAAGAAAAAGATGGAGTTTTGGTAAAATAAAAGAAGTACTAGAGATGCCAAACCTGATTGAGATTCAGCGCAATTCCTACAAATGGTTTTTAGAAGAAGGATTAATGGAAATATTTCGTGATATTTCTCCAATCCAAGACTTTACAGGGAATTTATTTTTAGAGTTTACCGGTTGTATGTTGGGAGAACCCAAATATTCTGTGGAGGAGTGTAAAGAACGGGATGTTACATATGCCGCTCCCTTGCGGGTTAAATCCCGTTTGATTAATAAAGAAACCGGCGAGGTAAAAGAACAGGAAGTATTTATGGGGGATTTCCCCTTAATGACTGATAAAGGTACGTTTATTATAAATGGGGCTGAACGGGTTATTGTTAGTCAGCTGGTTCGTTCATCAGGCGTATACTTTAATTCCCAAAAAGATCAAAACGGCCATCCTATTTATACTGCTACCATTATTCCCAATCGAGGTGCTTGGTTAGAATTTGAAACTGATGCCAGCGGGGTTATTTTTGCCCGCATTGATAGAACAAGGAAGCTCCCGGTTACTATTTTATTAAGAGCCTTGGGCTATGGTTCTAATGCTGAAATTATGAATTTGTTCGATGGGGAAGAAAAAATAAAATATACCCTTGAACGGGATAATACTGACTCAGAAGCAACGGCTTTAATAGAAATCTACAAACGCTTAAGACCTGGAGAACCGCCTACAGAAGACAGTGCTCGTTCACTTTTGGAAACCCTCTTTTTTGACCCCAAACGCTATGATTTGGCGGCAGTGGGTAGATATAAAATTAATAAAAAACTTAAATTAGATATTCCTACATCTGTAAGGACAATAACCAAAGAAGATATTGTAGAGACTATAAGATATTTGTTTAAACTTATTAACGGAGATAAAAGCGCAAGTATAGATGATATTGACCATTTAGGTAACCGTCGTCTTCGTTCTGTGGGCGAATTATTGCAAAATCAATTTAGAATAGGATTGTCCAGAATGGAGAGGGTTGTTCGGGAGAGAATGACTATTCAGGATGCGGAAGTAATTACTCCACAGGCCTTGATCAATATTCGGCCAGTAGTTGCTGCAATTAAAGAATTTTTTGGTAGTTCCCAATTGTCTCAGTTTATGGACCAAACTAACCCTCTTTCCGAATTGACTCATAAACGTCGTCTTAGCGCCCTTGGACCAGGTGGTTTAAGTAGAGAACGGGCAGGATTTGAGGTGAGGGACGTTCACCATTCCCACTATGGAAGGATGTGTCCTATTGAAACACCAGAAGGTCCTAATATCGGCTTGATCAGTTCTTTAAGTTGTTATGCCCGAATTAATGAATATGGTTTCATAGAAACACCTTATCGGAAGGTGGATAAGGAAAATAAAAAAGTAACAGATGAAGTTGTCTATTTGACTGCAGATGAAGAGGATGAATATGTTATTGCTCAGGCCAATGCGCCTTTGGATGAAAACGGCTATTTTGTTAATGATCAGGTAATTGTCCGCTATGGCCACGAGAGCCGTTTAGTTCCTGTAGAACAAGTGGATTTAATGGACGTATCTCCGAAACAGGTAGTAAGTGTTGCTACTGCTTTGATTCCTTTTTTGGAAAATGATGATGCTAACAGGGCTTTAATGGGAGCTAACATGCAGCGTCAAGCTGTACCTCTTTTAACCACTGATGCTCCTTTAGTTGGTACGGGGATGGAGTACAAGATTGCCAGAGATTCTGAGGTTGTTGTTATGGCTAAAAATTCAGGAACGGTTGAGAGGGTTGAGGCAAAAGAGATTGTTATCCGTAATGATTTAGGTCTATTGGATAAATATCCGTTGCAGAAATTTGTCCGTTCCAACCAGGGAACTTGTATTAATCAAAAACCTATTGTACGCAAAGGACAGAGGGTTGAAGCAGGGGAAGTTATCGCAGATGGTCCTTCCACAGACCTTGGTGAACTGGCCTTGGGTAGAAATGTGCTGGTAGCTTTCATGCCTTGGGAAGGTTACAACTATGAAGATGCGATTTTATTAAGCGAAAAATTAGTAAAGGAAGATATTTTTACATCTATTCATATAGAAGAATATGAGGCAGATGCTCGAGATACCAAATTAGGTCCCGAAGAGATTACCAGAGATATTCCTAACGTGGGAGAAGATGTTCTTCGTGATATTGATGAACGGGGAATAATAAGGATCGGAGCCGAAGTAAGGCCTGGTGATATTTTGGTTGGAAAAGTAACCCCTAAGGGAGAAACAGAGTTAACTGCTGAAGAAAGGCTTTTGAGAGCTATTTTTGGGGAAAAGGCTCGGGAAGTTAGGGATACGTCCCTACGGGTACCCCATGGCGAATCCGGTAGAGTGGTTGATGTTAAAGTTTTCTCCCGGGAGAATGGGGATGAATTACCACCAGGAGTTAATCAGTTGGTACGGGTTTATATTGCTCAGAAACGGAAGATTTCTGAGGGGGATAAGATGGCCGGTCGGCACGGTAATAAAGGTGTTGTGTCCAGGATTCTCCCTGAAGAGGATATGCCCTTCCTGCCGGATGGTACACCGGTAGAAATAGTACTTAACCCCTTAGGGGTTCCCTCCCGGATGAATCTGGGTCAAATTTTAGAAACCCATCTTGGTTGGGCAGCAAAAGCCCTAGGTTATCACATGGCTACGCCGGTATTTGATGGAGCAACT
>DUMD01000210.1 GCA_012840065.1 Clostridia bacterium | reverse complement strand
ATTTGGGTTATGTTTACGCCGTTAGATACCTTTTTTCACTTGTAGTTTTAATATACACCCAACTAAAAAATAGCGAAGGCATCTCCGCAGTTGATGAAGCCAGGATACTGAAAAAAGGAAAATGGAAGGCCAGGATCCATAACGCCTTAACGGCTATTGGAATTATGGTGGTGGGCACGATCATTTGCAGCATTTTTACTGCAGTCTATTTTGCCTGGGGTGAGCCCAACCGAATCGAAACCTACCATGATATTGTGGCCTCGACTATTGCGGTCACCCAACCAAATTTATATTTAAGAAACTATGGAACGAGCGTTAAACACTTTTTTTCCTCAGAGATAAATGGGGAGCTTTATAAACAAGTAGGCAGTGAATTCATAAAAGAGGGTGAAATCAAGGTGGATTTCCTGTTGGCTCGGGCCGGGTATCTTGAACGGAAATGGTTAAATAATTATACCAATCGATACGTCTTTCGTTATCCGGGTACTGCCAACGAAGCAGCCAACCGGGATTGGAACAAACTAGAGAGATTACCCGAAGGGACCGTAGCCGAGGTCTATCTTTCTTTTGATCAGCTCTATTCTACCGCAGAAATCTTAAATAAATTTAAGGATAGACAAATGAAACCGGTATGGTTTGCTGTCGATACGAGCTTTGATAATACTTCTGAAGGGAATGCCACATCTATTCATTTCCCAATTGGATTTTCCTATGAACCGGTCTGGCATAATAGCGACATGATAATAACTCGGCAAGAAGAGGAGAAATATGGCCTGATGGGGAAAGCAGTTTCGACTACCGGTACCTATCCTGAGCTTGAAGCCTATGGAAGTGCGGAATTGAGGGAAGCACATTTTATTAAAACGCTGGAGCTATTAAAACAACACGAAGATATTGCCAATAGAGTGGCCTTAGGACCAGAATTAAAACTGCAACAAAGGATTGACTATGTTAAGGAACACGGAGTCAATATCTACGGGGCTGTGGTGACCGGGCCTACCAAAGAAATTCTCAAATTGAGGGAAGAGCCCTGGGTGGCTGCCATTTGTCTGGGGGAAGCAAAACTGTGGAACTGGGATTACGTGGAGTGAGGATTTCCAATACTTTTAATACATTTAATTAATACATTTAATTAATACATTTAATCAATACATCTAACCCCTTTTAGCAATACTACGCATAGCTAAGCATCGGAAAGCTGCTCGTTCTGGTGATTCTTTGTTGTTATATTAACATAAAATGAATCATGAAGAAGAAGGGAACAAACATAAATGAGTGAACAAAATAACAATGCCTTTTGGTTCCCTGGGCGCTGGATGGGTGGTCTCTCCTTAATCATTGGACCACTCTTATTACTAGCGGCTGCTCTCCTCAGAATACAATTTTATTTTTTCTATGACGCGCAGCTTGCCGCCTACGCCGACCATCCTGTACTCATTACTGCTGCCTACAGTTGCTTTGTGCTAGGCTGCCTCTTCCTCTGGCCTGGGGTCATCACCTTAGCAAGATTCATCGGCATGAAACATCCCACTTTAGCAGTTTGGGGTGGCATGTTTACGATCTTGGGGCTAATAGGGCGTGTTTTTCATGGCGGTATTGATCAT
>DUMD01000209.1 GCA_012840065.1 Clostridia bacterium | reverse complement strand
TGTTAATGGAACGGTCGTAAACCGCTTTGACACCTAAACCGTACTCCTTGCTTTTGGCGTTTATATCCTTAACAATATCCTCTACTGTTTTGTTAGCTAAATCGCTTCCTTTATATTCAAAAGTATAGGAAGCACTGCCGTCCGTATCGTTTTTATTCTTAATCGTAAATTTAATAACATCATCGTCACTGAAGGAAAACTGATTCTTCAGGGTATCCAAAGAGCCCAAGTCTCCCGTACTGGCAACGCTGAAATTTTTAGCCAGGGCAAGCACCTGAACCTCGTAAGTTCCCTGAACCGCATCGGCCCGGCCGGTAACATCGGCGACAGAAGAATCACTAGCTGTAGCCTTTTTCACCCATTCCAAGCTGCTCACCGATTTACTCAAAATAACTCCCGTTGAAGTTGTATAATTTAACCCAAATTCTTTTTTAGTATCTAAAATAAAGTTGGCAATAGTCTTATTAAGATCGTTATAGATCTCCTGTTTCCAAACCAATAACTGCTTGTCCTGGTATAATCTGTCTACCTTCAGCCTCTGAACTTTCATTAAATCCTTCACCATTTGTTCCGTATCCAGTCCGGAAGCCAAACCGCTGATTCTCATAACACTCACAATAACTACCTCCTATTAAGCCCGTTCATCCACCAACAAACCGGCCATTTCCATCATTTTGGCCACCATATCCAAAATCTTTTCCGGTGGAATCTCCCGGATCACTTCCTCCTTAACTGTATCTATAACCTTAATCATAATTTCCTTAGTAGCCTCGTGGATAGAAAACTCCAGACAGGTATTATAGATTTCCATTTTTTTATTGGCCTTTTCTATAGCACCAATCAGCTCTTCCTCGGTTACCTTCTTTTGTTCATGCCCCTGGGATTGTTCAACTGCTAACTGCTGTTTTTCGCCCAGGCCAACATTATTCTGCTCAACTTTTAGACCAACAACCGGTCTGCTGCTTTGGATAGAAGAAGACGCTGTTAAACCATCCACACGCATTAATCCCAATCCTCCTCTCGCGTATATATATATATTATCGTACCTAAGATCCAAAAACTTTAGCATTTTGCAAAAACGGACAAGGGGACAGGTCATTTGTCCCATCCCCTTTTCCTAAATCCTGCCAATCACGCTCTTCGATATCCCTGTTATCCTCGCTAGCTGTCTAACAGTCACCCCATCAAGTGATTTTAGCTCCTTTATTATCTTATCCCGTTCAGATTTTTCTAATTGCTGCAAATTGGCTGCATTTGAAGTAAGCCGCCTAATATGCTTTATTACCTCCTCATCAGATAATCGGATTTTTTCTTCATAGTCTAAGCATTTATCCTCATTTTCCTCATTCATAAATCTCTCGTATAACCTAATTGCCTGCCTTCTATCTTCCGAAAACATATTTAGGGCATAATCCACATCCACTAACCTTACATTTCCCAAATATTCACCGTAACTGCTCCACTTAAATTTCCCCACATCTTCTGACAAACCGGCCTTTACCGGGTTTTGATGGATATATCTTAAAACAGTAAGAAAATATTTTGAACTATCCACTGCTTCACTTTTAAAACGCTCTTGGAATAAATGTCCGCAGCGCTCGTATTTACTGTTATACCAATGGACATAACTGCCCGCGATTCTCTTAATTATCATTGAAATTGACTCGGAATTTTCTTTTATCAGCAAATGAAAATGATTGTTCATCAGGCAGTAACTAAAAAGTTCGTAATTACTTACCAGTTTAAAATGTCCTATTATTTTTAGTAACTTTCTTCTATCCTCATCATCCTCAAATATGTTTTGCCGGTTAATCCCTCTTAGCATTACATGGTATATTCCGCTTTTTGCCCTTTTGCGGGCGGTTCTTGGCATCCCAATCACCCCAAGCCTATTATTAGGGGCTTCCTTTTCTGGGACAAACGACCTGTCCCCCTGCCCCATTTTTAAAACTCTTATTTCATAATTAGCCATTAAAATTTCATCTTCACAATATAAAACCTCTCTGGTACTAACAATCTGAGCTGCAAAAACAGTGCTGACATTCCTCAAATCAACCAGATGCACATCCCTCTTTACTTCAAAAGAAAGGTCACTGTTAATTAGATAAAGGTCATATTCACTAACCGGAGGGTCCAAGTAGACAGCCAAATCAAGGTCGCTATTTTCCCGCCCCTCTCCCCGGGCAAAAAAACCAAAGAGGTAAATAAATTTTGGTTTTAATTTATCCACTAAAAATTCAATAATTTTGTTTTTTTCTTCTTCTAATAGGTACATAGGCTATTTCCCCATTCCCATTTTAGATATTCTGTTTTTGAATATCTGAAAATTTTAAATATTTGATGTAATTATATCATAAAATTTTCCTGTTAAGTTTATGAGGGAATAATCTTCTGGAATGTATTTATATAAGTTTTATCCATTAATTTAGGAATTAAATAGGCAAAGGTCTAGGGTGGCGGGGTGGGTTTTCTGGGACAAGAAACCTGTCCCCTTGTCCGTAGTTTAACAACCTTGCCCCATAACCTTATTTATTACCTGTACAATTCTTGTGCTACCCCTTGCATCTACCAATTGCTGCTGTTTATTTTTGTAACTATTTCTCAGTTGAAAATCATTTTTTAACTCTAACAGGTATTTTATTAATTTATGCCTATCTAAGCTGTGATGCCAGCCAATGCTCCTTATATACCCCAGTTCGTCCATCTTGTTGACAATAAACTCCTGATTATCGGCGGAAATAAACGCCAAAGTGGGAGTCCCGCAGGCACACAACTCATAAAGAGTACTTCCCCCAGCAGAAATAGCAATATCAGAACGAAGCATAAGAGTAGACATTTTTTCCGGGTTAAAATGGAGGATTATATTACTATGTCTTTTCGACTTATTTATTAATTCTTCTTGATTGGTAAAACTACTGCCCACAACAACATTAACAATTAAGTCTTTAGTAGCCTCTTCCTGCAACAGCATGTCCAATATTTTTACGCTCATATTATAGGGATAGGACCCGCCGGTAGTTAACATAATTTCCTTAACTTCCGGCTTAACTGTCCGCTTAGGCAACCCCCGAAATTCCTCCCTTATCAAATTATATTTAGGACCTAACAGCAAAATCTCTTCGGGAGAGTATTTCCTGTAACTCAGATAACAGGCAGTTAAATTTCCATTGATCAATATATCCACCGGATAAACAAACTTATTCAAATCGTCCAGATAAATTAACTTTTTCAAATGAGGTTTTAAACTCAAGAAATACTGCTCACTAACGTTATAACTATCAATAATGAGCAGATCCAGACCAATCTTTCTGATAACATCTATTATTTCTGCGCTTTCTTCCTCCAAACTATTAAGATCTCCATAACAGAATCCGTTTCTGTTTTTTATTTCTTCATTAGAGCCTATCTTTATAACTTCAAAATTTTCCTTTTGAATTTTCTCTATCCCTTCCCTGATCTTACTTAAAAAATAAACTTGATAGCCGTTTTTTCTTAACTCTTTAGCCAAAGACAGGCAACGCATAATATGGCCTAGACCTATACTGGGCCCCCCGTCTGCCCTTATCCCAATAGTAATCATATCAATCTACCTTCCTAATCAACTCAAAAGCTTCCGCATATTTTTTGCCAACTACCATACCCCATCTTGCAGCGCTGATTTCTAAACCTTTTAAAGATCTTGGATGAGGATATTCCCTTAACTCCGTTTCATAGCAGGTCATTGCTTTTAATTTAAAACTCAAAGTATTTTCTATATCAATAAAAACATTTGGTCTAAAACTATTATTTTTATCTCCAAAATTCCATTCCGTAGATGAAAGAGTTTCAAAACAATAAATTTCCTTTACCGTATATTCCCCCACCGGTCTGCAAGCTGTAAGAACAGCTTTAAAGGTCCTTATATGGTCAATATTCAAATCACCGTAATGGTGGGTGTAAATTATATCAGGCTTAACAATTCCTATGTATTTTTCTACTTCTTTAACAATATCTAATAAATCTACCTTATCAAACCTATTATCAGGAAAATTAGAAAAATAGACATTCTTATAACCAATTATCTCAGCACTCTGTAAAGTATGGCCATGAAGCATAGCTAATTCTTCCTGACTAATATCCTCTCTTTTTGCCCCTCTTGAGGTCAGCCCTTCGCCTAAAATAAGGCATTCCACAATATCTCCATTATCTGCGTGTTTGCGCACCGTACCCCCCACTCCCAAAATCTCATCATCCGGATGGGCTGCAACAACTAAAATCTTACTCATCTTCTTCACCTACTTTAATAACAGCATCTGCAATAATTTTCCCGGTTTTTAAACTTGCTCTAGAAAATTCTATTTTATATTTACCGAACCTAATAAAAGCCTTAGGATATCCCTCTCCATCCAGCATACGAATATAGTCATATATTTTTTCTAATTCAAAATTAGGACTTAATTCACTTTGCTCTTTCGTTCTCCTCTTAAATTCTACAACCCGGCCAGACTGTTTTTGAGGAATAGGATTCTTGTATATAATCTCTGGCATCATCTCGTTAAAAATAATTTTAGAAGCTCTGATAAAAATTTCTTCTGCAGTACCGTTTAAATTCAAATCTTTTTTCAAATATATGTCTCCGCCATCTATTTTTTTGTCAACACGTAAAGCAGAGATTTTAGTATTCTCTATTCCCATTTCTATTAAATTTTGTAAAGGACTTCCCCCTCTGCCAAAAGGTAAATCAGTAATATGAAAAACAACACACTCAAAATTTTTATATATTTCTTCAGGAATAATCCAAGACCAATGGGGGAAAAAAATATAATCAGGATCGATCTTTTTCACTTTACTATAAGTTAGCTCATCTTTATCGGAAATAATATATACATCAATATTTCTATTGTCTTTTTGAAATTTTTTGGCTTCTTCAATATTCCAGGATTTTATTGTTGCAATTATAATTCTCATCTTAATTCACCAATCCCCAATCCAGCGGTGTTCCTTTTTCAATATCTTTCTTTGCTTTTCTGCCCAACAATTGATCATAATATTTAGGCAAAAGCCCATAGCCGGGCCTTATTACCCTTATATTATCCTCCGTAAAAACTTCTCCTTTTTTAATATCTTTCACTGCAAAAATAGATCTCCTAAAAATACGACTGTTTTTTTCCTCCTCTGAAAGATCGTAACTTATTTCTCCCAATGCCTGTTCTGCAGTACGAATATCCATTACCATCTTTTTAAATTCAGCAGGCTCCATAGAAAAAGAAGAATCAGGGGTCTCTATTTCCCGGCTGAGGCAAAAATGTTTTTCAATAATCTTAGCCCCCATAGCCACAGCAACTATTGCTGATACTGTTCCTAAAGTATGATCAGATAAGCCAACCGGAAAACCAAACGTTTCTTCCAAATGTTTAAGAGTTTTTAAATTCATATCTTCGGGTACCGCAGGATAGGCACTCGAACATTTTAACAGACAAATTTCTGCATTTCCTTGTGACTTTACAGCAAATACAGCTTCTTCTATCTCTCCTAAGGTTGCCATTCCCGTAGATATAATAATAGGCTTCTTCTTTGAAGCCACATATTTTAGCAATGGAATATCAACTATTTCAAAGGAAGCTATCTTATAAAACTCTACATTTAACTGTTCTAAAAAATCCACCGCAGTTTTGTCAAAGGGAGTAGACAAAAAATCTATTCCAACCTTATCAGCCTCTTCTTTTAACCTAGCCTGCCACTCCCAGGGAGTATAGGCCTTACTATACAAGCTGTATAAATTTTCTCCCTGCCAAGTACCCTTTTCTATTTTGAAATACTCTTTATCCGAATCAATTGTCATTGTGTCAGGAGTATAGGTCTGGATTTTTATACAATCAGCCCCTGCTTCTTTAGCAGCATGAATAATCTCTATTGCCCGTTCAAAATCTCCCCCATGATTGGCCGACATCTCTGCAATAATATAACATGGTGCTTTCCCGCCTATAATTC
>DUMD01000208.1 GCA_012840065.1 Clostridia bacterium | reverse complement strand
GTTATGGCACTTACCTCTTCTACCCTTTCCATAACAACATCCTTTGATTTTATAATTTCATCCATTGCTCTGTAAGTTTTGCTAAAAAGAGGGCCAATATTTCTAATGAACATTAATATATCTTCAAATGATTTAACTGTATTTTCCACAGATTTTCCCTGCTCTTTAGCGGATAATTCTACAGTTTTTGTTGCCAGGATTACTTCCTCGGTATCATTGGTAATGGAAGATACTAAATTTGCGATTTTTTCAGTAGATTTTTTCGATTCTTCTGCCAGTTTTCGGACTTCTTCGGCTACCACTGCAAAACCTCTGCCGTATTCCCCAGCTCTTGCCGATTCTATGGCCGCATTAAGAGCCAGGAGGTTTGTCTGTTCAGATATATTTGAGATAATCTTTGTTATTCCACTTATTTCTTTAACGGAATTCGTTAAAGCATCTATTTTAGAAACAACTAAATTAAAGGCATTATTTATTTTTTCGATGGATTTTACAAGTATATCCATTTCTCTTTTCCCGATACTTGCCTTATGCTCTACATTTTCCGATTCGCTTCTTACATTTTGAAGTTCTTGATAGACATTTTCTATATTATTGGTTAATTGGGATAAGGAATTTACAATTTCCGTTAAGTCCCGGGCCTGATTTGCAGCGCCAACCGCCACCTGCTCCATAGTAGAGGACAGTTCTTGCGAAGATGCCGACATTTCTTCCGATATTGCCGCCAATTCCTGTGAATTATTACTTACTTCTTTTGATTTGTCAATTATATTCAGGATCATTCCTTTTAATGAAGTGCACATGTCCTTTAATTCATTAGCTATTTCTCCAAATTCATCCTTTTGGTTAAGATATTTAGAACTAATCTCCGTTGTGAAATCTCCTGCTGCAATTAATTTTAAATACTCTTTCATCGTCTCCAAAGGCTTAATAACGTTAATTTTTATTAATACATCGTAGAGGAAGGTGCCGGCTACAGTCAAGATTAAGGACCAAATAATAATACTAGAGATGGAACGTTTTATTATTCCTAAAATATATTCCTGAGGAAATCCTATAAAGAACATACCCACTATCTGTCCATTATTATCTTTTAAAGGTATATATTTTGTATCGTGTTTGACACCTAAAACATCAGCAATTCCATTGTATTCATTACCCTTATTGATTACTTCTTCTATCACTTGGGCAGAAGCTTTGGTGCCAATTTGTCTTTTTCCCTTTTCATCTGTAATAGTTGTGGCTATTCTTGTGTCCCCCAGAAAAATCGTAACTTCGCCGTTAATAATTTCTTTTATCGAATCAACTATTGCAAAATTTTCATTAATTAAAATGTCTCCTTTATATAACTTACCGTCCCTTACATTCCAAGGACCTTCATACCTAAAATTTATGAGTTCTAAAGCAAGCTGCGAACTAGTGTTTAAGAGGTTGTAAAAATTTTCATCAACCAAACTCCGAAAACCATAATACGCTCTTCCGCAGATAAGTGATACCAATAAAATTGTTGCCAGCAAATATACTAAAATCACTTTTTTGGTTGTATTCATTGTGAAAATATTTCTTCTCGCAAGCTCCATAACTTATCCTCCTAAATTAACTATTCTGCTATTAAATTTATCCTCATTTTGCTTTTTTCAAACCGTACAATTTTACAAAATTTCCTATGAAGAATACGTCAAATATTTTGCCAAAATTTAATTAAATATACATATAATGTACTATTACATTGACCGCCTGATCCTCCTATACGCCTCCGAACAGACCGATAAATCCAATACATATATATCCTTATATTTGCATAGCCAAACAAAAAAACATGGCATAGAGGGCTTTCCTTGACCCTAATAAACCATGTTTTCTCAAAACAATTTTATTTCCACGATACTCTTGCCTATTAAACTTTAGCAGTTAATTCACTTTCAGCTTCATCCAACATATTCATTATAATGTCTACTTTTTCTACTATGCGTTTCTGCTCCGCAAGAGGGGGAAGGGGGAAAATTAAACTACTAACTTCTGTCCCAGACACTTCTTTAAAAGTAGTTCCTGACGCATTTTCTTTGATTATTTTTGCAGAATAAGTTAAATAATAATATATAAATTCACTCATGTCTGTTATAAAAGGAACACAGGATTTAAAACCTTGATTTGTTGAAACTTCATTTTTTGCTATAGCAGTATACCCAATGGGAGCACGACTCGAAAATAGTACTGTTCCTTTAGGCATTAATTGGGCAGAACTTTCTTTTAATCCTAATGGAGTAATGCATCTTTTTCCTTTCGATATATATTTTTCTTTATAATTACTTAAATCCGCTGGAGTAATCCAGGGAATAGTTCCTCCTTCCCAATATTCCTTAACTGTTGTTTTAGGAGTACCTCCTCCTATAATTGCACCTACTTCCCCCAACCTAACCCATTCCCAGTTTTCCGGTATCTCAAAAGGCTTTTCTTCATCTGTTATCTCTGGAAGTGGCTTTTGTTTCTTCATCTTCCCTTCCTTAATCAGCCTTTCTCTTTCTGCCCTAATCCTTTCCAATAACACTGACGCCGGTTCATCGTTAGGGTCTTGGGCTATTAACTTCCCTTGTACAGCCAGTTGCAATACCTGATTTCGTGTTAGATTTATAATTTCAAGTAATTCTTTTTTATCAGAATCAAGTTTATCTATTAAAGCAAATAATTTATTCACTTTTTCTACTATGCGTTTTTGTTCCGCAAGAGGGGGAAGAGGAATTAGATAATTCATAATAAAATCTTTACTTATTCTTTGCTGTCCTGCTGTCCCAGTATATGTCGATATCCCATCTTTTATAAATCTATCTGTTTTACAAATAATAAGTATATATGCGGGAAGTACTAATTCATTTATACTTCTTATTATATGTAATTCTGTAGTTCCTGCTCCTATTCCATTAACTAAATTACGCATAATTACTGACTTTCTATTTTCAAAACAAGGGGTTATTTTGGCTACTGCAACATCATTTTCTGCAAAATGAGTAAACCCTTTCTTTATATCCTTCCATAACCTAACTTCAAAAGCATGGTTATTTTTAAAACCTTCATCAATTAATGCCATTGGAACAAATGAAGCTTGTTTCTCATCTTCAAATAAATTCCTAGGATTAATAATAGTAACTTCCCCCAACCTAACCCATTCCCAGTTTTCCGGTATCTCAAAAGGTTTTTCTTCATCTGTTATCTCTGGAAGTTGCTTTTGTTTCTTTATCTTCCCTTCCTTAATCAACCTTTCTCTTTCTGCCCTAATCCTTTCCAATAACACTGACGCCGGTTCATCGTTAGGGTCTTGGGTTACTAATTTCCCCTGGATAGCGAGTTGAAGAATTTTTTCTTTTAATCCCTGGAGGTCCATTTTATTCCTCAACTCCTTTCAAGGCTTCCGAAAGTTCTCCTATTAATCTATGAATATTATCAGCTTTCTCCTTCATCATAGTTAAAAGCTCATTTAAGCTGTATTCCTTTTTTTCATTCTCATTATTGGGATTTTTAAAATCTAAATTATAATTTGCCTTTTTTATTTCTTCTATAGTTACGGAGTAAGCATTTTTATCCTCTTTATCCCTATTCTTCCACCAGTCTTTTACTCCTTGTAAATGCTCTTCTTTAAATGGCCTTGTTTTTGTAAATCCATTCTTCAAACCTTCCGGCAACGGTACTTGGTAGTAGTCTATTTTCTCTGTTGGTTTTGATTTGTCAAAGAATAATATATTGGTAGCAATAGAGGTATATGGCGCGAATACCCCATTGGGTAATCTTACAATCGTATGCAAATTAAATTCACTTAGCAGTTTTTTTCTTAATTGCAAGCTTTGCATTATCATCCCCAAACAAAAATCCATCAGGCAGGATGACACCTACTCTGCCACCTTCTTTTAATCTATACATGATCAAGATCATGAATAGATCTGCTGTTTCTGAGGTCCTAAATTCGGTTGGGAAATTAATTTGAATACCAGCTTCCTCAATTCCTCCAAAGGGCGGATTCATGGCTATTACATCATATTTATCCTTGTCTGTATAATCCCTTACATTGACTGAAAGGGAATTATCTCTTAAAATGTTTGGACTATCTAAATCATGCAACAACATGTTTGTCATACATAATAGGTGTGGAAGTGGTTTCTTTTCTATTCCGAATAGTGAAGATTGGACTATTCTTCTATCTTCAACGGTTTTTATTTGTTTTTCCAAATGTTTTAAGGCGGATACTAAAAATCCTCCCGTACCGCAGGCAAAATCTGCTATTTTCTCTCCTATTTGCGGATTCAACATCTCGATTATAAAATCAGTTAAAACCCTAGGTGTATAATATTCCCCTGCATTACCGGCACTTTGCAAATCCTTTAATATTGTTTCATACATATCATTAATAGCATGCCTGTCTTCATAATCATCAAAATCCAATTCGTTCAATTTATTGATAACTTGACGGAGAAGAGTTCCAGACTTCATGTAATTATAACTATCTTCAAATACAGCTTTGACAATTAAAGCTCTTTTATCTGTAGTTTCATCCACTTTTAAATCTTTTAATTCCTTAAACAACCTTTCGTTCACAAATTCTAACAGTTCCTCTCCTGTCATGCCTTCCTCATCTTCTGCCCAATTTCTCCATCTCAAATCTTCAGGAATAATTGATTTATAATCTTCTTCGAACAGTTCCCCTTCTGCTTCCTTTGCATCATAAACTTTCAAAAATAACATCCAAACAAGTTGGGATATTCTTTGAGCATCTCCATCCACTCCTGCATCTTGACGCATAATATCTTGGATTGATTTAATGAATGATTCAATCGTCATACCTGGTCCCCTTTCTTTTATTTAAGAAAAATGCTCCTTATTAAGGAGCCTCTAAGCATACAATTCTCTTTCTAATTCTTTTATTGTTTGAATATATTTGTCTTTTCCTCCAAAGGCTTTTATAATCTTTGCCGGTGTTCCAATCCTTTTAAATGGTTCTAGCTTAAGAATCTCCATATTTTCTAATTCCGTAATTCCTTCATTCATATATTTATCTAAAAGTGCTTCCAGCACTTCCCTGGCCACATCTGAATATTTACTGAAATAGTTTCTTTTTCTAACATTATTAGCCCTCTCTTTTCTTGTCAGAGGCTTTTGGTCAAAAGCCAAATGAAGTATTAAGTCAAAATCATCCAGATCTTTCCCCACCTCTTCCCTTACCGCATCCAAAAATATTCCTCTTTCCTTAAGTTCCTCAATGATCGCTGACTTTTTGTCTTCACTATTCCATCTATTAATAAATTCATCTAAGCTTGCATATTCATTTCTAATATTTTTTCTGGTGTAATCCTTTAATGATTCCGTAACTAATTTACCATCCTTATCGTAATATTCGACCCTTTCATTTACTACCATGACTTCCACATCATCTACTACGTATTTAATCCTTTTAGCACCATCGCTTTCATCTAAATCGACTTTTTCCTCACTTTCATTTGCATAATCGCTTAAATCTCCTCCAAAGCCTTCGCTTTCTCTTTCAGAAGGCGGAACAATGTCTTCTCCTTCTTTCGGCTCATAGACAACTACAGGATCACCATCAAATTCCGGGTCCGCAAAAAGTCTGGTTACCCCCCTAAAATCCATAATAGTGAAGAACCGTTTCCCATATTCTTCCCTAATCCTCGTACCCCTTCCTATAATTTGCTTAAACTCCGTCATACTGTTAATATTGCTGTCTCACACTATAAGCTTACAAGTTTGGGCATCTACTCCCGTTGTCAAAAGTTTAGATGTCGTTACTATAGTTGGATATTTACTCGCAGGGTCGATAAAGTTATCCAGTTGAGCTTTAGCTACTTCATCGTCTCCTGTTATCCTCATAATATATTTATCATTTTCCTTTACCAAATCCGAATTTTCATTAATTAAAGCTTGTCTCATCCTTTCTGCATGTTCTATATCTACACAGAAAACGATGGTTTTATCAAAGCGATTAGTCTTCTTCAAGAATTCTGTAATTTTTTTTGCTACCAGTTCCGTCCTCTTTTCAAGGATTAAATTCCTATCAAAATTAGATACATTATATATTCTATCTTCGATAAGATTTCCATACTTGTCCAACTTTCCCTTTATAGGTCTATAGCCTTCTAAATCCTTGTCTAAAGATACTCTAACCACTTTATACGGTGCTAAAAACCCGTCCTCAATACCCTGTTTAAGAGAATAGGTGTATACCGGCTCTCCAAAATAATTGGAAGTAGAAACACCTTTAGTTTCTTTAGGAGTTGCAGTAAGTCCTATTTGTGTAGCACTAGAAAAATATTCCAGTACTTCCCTCCAGGCTGAATCATCTCTGGCAGAACCTCTGTGACACTCATCCACTATTACCAAAT
>DUMD01000207.1 GCA_012840065.1 Clostridia bacterium | reverse complement strand
GGTTAATTTTGCCTCTGAACTTACCGGGGAAAGTATTGCTCCCCTTGATTTTTCCGAACAAACGCCGGAAATGAACGAGGAGGGGGATTATATCATTCAGCTAACTCCGGAAGAGTTGGATAATTTGTTGGAAATTTACTTTACCGTGTGGGAGCCGGTTTTTGGGGAAGAGGATTATTACATTATGTTGGGCGAGTCCAGTGATGTAGAAATTGCTGAGGATGGAACGATTATCACAGAATTTGACGGTGTTTGGCCGGGGATTAACGGTGACTTTGTTTGTCTTTACGAAATTGGCCGGACACAAAGTGGTGCCAAATATGCCATACCGGCAGTCCTAAATGGGGAAGAAGTTGACATTATCGTCGTATTTGATGATGCTAATCCGGACGGTAGGATTATTGGTGCCCGACCTTTAAGTGGAGAAACAGGGATGGCTGCTAAGAACATGCTAAAAATTAAAAAGGGAGACAAGCTTAAATTCCTGTATTATGCTGAATATTTTGGCGAGGATGAGTCAAAGGAATTGGAAGAATGGTACGAGGGAGAAGAATTTACGGTTGGAGATGAGTTTGAATTAGAGTGGCTGGAAGTTAACCCGGGTGAAGTTTATCTCTATGGATTTTACTTCATAGATGTGCAGCAAAATGAATATTATACCGACTTTGTAGAAGTGGAGTTTATTGAATAGCTATTGAAATCCAATGAAAAGGGAAAGTGAATAGATTAAATATTGAAGAAGATGTCTTCATTCTAGGAGGCATCTTCTTTTGCTGTTGAATTTGTTAAAATATTCCAGGATTAGTTTCTTGAAACTGTTTAATTCCTTGTTTTTGTGATGTAATAAAAACATTCTGATTTTACTATAGGGAACTGAAACGGCATTTGTCCTAGCTGTCATTAGGGTGGCCAATCTGGCCTTCAATTTTACCTATTTTACCTATGAGGAATTAAAAGGCGTGTTCAAATAGCAAACATATGGAGAATTAAAACACGGGCCCAAGTGAAATTCAAAATACTGGCGCCCGTGTTTTAATATGAGAGGGAAACGCAGGGAAACAAAATAAAACAAGTAATGAGGAATACCAAGTGGTAGTAAAAAATATTTATGAGCACAAAGACTTTGGTAACAATTTTAAAATTAGTGTAATTAACATTGAAAATCTTGAGGAGGGCAAGGACTACGTTTTGTTATCAAGAACATTTTATGACGAAGAAGCGGAGATGTATGCCAATCCAGTAGATTTTCTTGAAGCAACTTTTCCAGATTATGAAGAACGCCCGGAAGAGGAAGTGGTAGATTACTTAGTGAAAACAATTTCTGAAAGGCTGCCAATAACTGATTATAATGTATTTCAAATAAATGATGATTTAGATACTGTAACTGCTGAAAGAGTAGGTTTCGGGGTATTACAGATGCTCACAGGGAAGTACAAAGGACAATGTTTTGCCCATAAGACAGGCATTGACAGTTTTGTTCAGCTTGTCATCTACAGGCTATTTGTATTTGGCGAAATTTCAGAAAAGCATCTTCATTTGTTGCTAAATATGGAATATCCGGACGAGATAGGACTTTGGCTGGGCAGGAAAACACAAGTGATATTAGAAAGTATGATTGATGGTATTTTAAATCAAATTGAAAGTGAGAAAGATGTTTTGAAAGCATAGGGTGGCTTTTCGAGTCTCCCTAGATGCTTTTTTTTGCTTTTTCATCCTTATTCTGTAGCTGCCTTTCATATACATGCATTATTTAAATGCCTATGAAAGATTACTGTATTTTATTTTTGTTAACATACGAAGGAAGAAAATGTCGAAAATTCTATACAGAAAATATATTCCTAAACATCGAATAATACCACAATAAGGAGATTAGTGTTGAAAGGGAAAGAAGAAATAAATATTTTGGATATCTTTATTTAAAAGCAATTATAAAGATGTGGATTAATGATTAATGTTTTTTTAAACCAGCTAGTTAGTTTTAAAGATAAATTTTATTAAATAAAGAAAGGAGGAATGTACTTGCTTAGAGATACCTTATATTTAGCAGGTTTGCTTCATGATATTGGGAAATTTGTTGAGAGAAGCAAAAGCTATCCGGTTGAAGAGAAGTATAAGCATATCGGGGTAGGACACCCAAAATATTCGGCCCAACTATTAGATGTGTTAAGGCAGAAGAACAAGTTTTTTCGAACTTTGTCGGATGAAATTATAGACTTGGTATTGTATCATCATGATCCTCGGAATGATTGGGAAAAAATTATTCAGTTGGCTGATTGGCTGTCATCAAAGGAGCGGGAAGAGGGAGATACAAAGGAAAGGTAT
>DUMD01000017.1 GCA_012840065.1 Clostridia bacterium | reverse complement strand
TATAAACTTTGATTTAAATGTTAAAAATGTCAATAACGTTCTTAAATCTCTGGGAGGAACCAAATTCCTGCCTGAGGAAATAGATAATAAAACATTTACGATTAAGGTACCCATGGTAGTTCAGTTTTACATTGGGAATGGCAGTCAATATCTTAACATTACCGAGGCTAAAAGTCCTGAAGTTATTGTTCCTCAAGATGTGGATGAAGAACAACTTCGTCTTGCCCTTTTGGATCTGCCGATTATTCCTCAAAGGGTAAGAAACCAACTGGCCGGCATTAATGACTGGCGGAATACTTTGATTGTTCCAAACATTGAAGGAAGTGCAGAAGAGGTTCGGGTTAACGGCAGCGAAGCAGTTTATATCAAAAATGAGCAGGGCGGAAGTTTAATTTGGCAGGAAAATGGTGTTATTTATACCATCGATAGTAATTTGAGTAAGGAAGAGATTTTGAAAATAGCTGTTGAAATGAGGTAAGTGGCCATGGTTATTGAAACCTATAATTTGACTAAACAATATAACGGGAAGGGCGGCTGTAAGGAGATTTGCCTCTCTATAAAAGAGAGGCAAATCTTTGGCCTTTTAGGACCTAATGGGGCTGGTAAGAGTACCTTAGTTAAAACCCTGGTTGGCCTTTTGTATCCCACTTCCGGTCAAGGCTGGATTTTTGGCTATCCTTTGGGAAGTATCGAAGCGAAAAAGAAAATTGGTTATCTGCCGGAGAATTTTCGCTATTATGAGTGGTTAACAGGCTACGACCTGCTCTATTATCATGGATGTCTAGCCGGGATGGATAAAGATGTGATTAAAAAAAGGATTCCCTTTGTTTTTGAATTGGTTGGCTTGGAAGGGAAAGAAAGGGAAAAGGTGAAAACCTATAGTAAGGGGATGCAGCAGCGAATAGGAATAGGTTGTGCCCTGCTTGCTGATCCGGATTTGTTGTTTTTGGATGAACCAACCTCGGCTTTAGATCCCATCGGCAGAAAGGAAGTACGGGATATTATTCTTCGTTTAAAAGATCAGGGAAAAACAATTTTTTTAAACAGTCATCTCCTTAATGAGGTGGAAATGATTTGTGACGAGGTGGCAATTATTAATAAAGGTTCTATCCTAGTTAAGGGTACTTTGGAACAATTATTAGCAGAAAACATTAAAGTTCTGTTAAGAATAGATAATCTCAATCCAACTATTTTGGAATTTTTGCAGACAGTGGATAAAAATTTAAAAAAGAATGGTAATAAGGTAATTTTGACTATTGGCCGGAGGGAACAGCTGCCTTGGTTAGCGAAAGAAATAATCCAGCTTGGTGGGTTGCTTTCTGAGCTGAGGCCTTCTGGCGGGTCTTTAGAAGACTTATTTATAAACATGGTTAGAGAAAGCGGTGACTTGAATGTGGACCATTGCTAAATTAAGTGTACAGGAGATGATTAGAAAGAAGGTCTTTCTGGTTACAATGATTTTAACTGGCATATTCTTATTTGTCTATGGTCTAGGTTTACATATTGCTTTCAAGGATGGCGGAGATAATTTAATCGTGAAAACGGTTATTTTTACTCAGCTTTTATCCGCCGGGCTCTATATGGCCAGTTTTATTGTGGCTTTTTTAGTTCTTTTTACTGCTGTGGGGAGCATTTCTACAGAATTAGAGAACGGTACTTTGCAGACCATTGTTGTGAAACCGATTAAAAGGTGGGAGATAATCGTAGGCAAATATCTGGGAATGGGAATGGTGATTGCTGTTTATAGTATTTTTTTCTTTTTAGTAATTATAGCACTGAATCGGCAGATTTCTCTTCCTGCACTAAATCTTATCCGGTCTCTAGGTATTTTCTGCCTTCAGGGTTTAGTTTTTTTAAGCCTTGTGCTTTTAGGCAGTACGGTTTTTACTACCCTGAATAATGGAATTATTATGGTCATTCTTTACGGGATAGGAATGATCGGGGGTATTGTGGAACAAGTGGGGAATTTAATAGGGAAGGAAGCATTGATCAATCTGGGGATTGTAACCAGTTTAGTTGTGCCCTTCGACTCTCTCTATCGTAAAATGCTATACACCTTGTTTTCTGCTTCTGACTTGGGACAGCTTAATCTTTTTACCCAGCAAGGTCCCTTTGGGGTAGGAAGCCAACCGAGTGTTTGGATGATGGTCTATGTTTTAATTTACGGGAGCCTTGCTCTTTATGGAGCGGCAAGGATATTTACACGCAAGGACATTTAGAAGAAGGATAGAAAAAGCAGCTCAAAGGAGCTGCTTTTTCTAACTTATGTATATTGACAAACTATTTTACGATTAAAACGCTTGTTTTAGCCAAATGAGCGACCTTATTGCTTACACTTCCCAGGAAAAGTTCTTGTGCTTTGTTTAACCCTCTGTTACCCATGATGATCAGGTCGTAATTTTCTTCTTCTGCTATCCTGGCTATCGTGGCTGCTGGGTCGCCGGGCACAACTTTTGCATTAACTTTAATGCCTTTTTCTTTCAAGGGCTTAACGGCGTTGTCAACTATTTCGTTGCATTTGACTTCAATTGCTTTGCGATAATCATTGGCAAATTGTTTAAGTTCTTCATCGAGATTAAGGCTGATGTAGTCGCTTACATCAACAGCATGGCTGATTACAGATAATACGGTTACTTCTGCATTTAGGGGTGCAGCAATTTTGGCGGTTTCCTCTACAGCCTTCGCAGCACTAGGTGAACCATCGGTTGCCAATAAAATCTTATACATTTTACCCCCTCCTAAATGGTTAATTGTTTCTCTAATCATTTACCCATAAATTAGCTGCTTAAAACTTTTAAATCTAATTTTATAGTCAATTTTCTCTTTTTTGTTATTAATTTGCCAAATCAAGGAGTTTCGGTTATTCTATCTATAAAAAAGTCAAGAAAGGAGATAGAAATATGGCAAAGGATTGTTCATTCGATATTGTTTCGGAAGTTGATCTGCAAGAAGTAAAAAATGCAGTAAATCAAACTGAGAAAGAAATAAGCCAAAGATTTGATTTTAAAGGTAGTAAGTCTGAACTTAAATTAGAAAAAAACGAAATAGAAATAATTGCCGATGATGAATTTAAACTAAAAAGCGTAATTGACATTTTGCAGAGTAAACTAATCAGAAGGGGAATTTCTCTTAAAGCGTTAAGTTATGGTAAAGTCGAACCGGCTTTTTCCGGTACAGTCCGTCAAATAATTACAATACAAAAGGGAATAAGCAAAGAAAAGGCTAAGGAAATAGTTAGTGCAATAAAGGGGAGCAAGATTAAGGTGCAAGCCCAGATCATGGATGACCAAGTTCGGGTTTCTGGCAAAAAGAAGGATGATCTGCAGGCGGTTATTAAGTTTCTTAAAGAAAAAGATTTTGAGGTTGACTTACAATTTACTAATTTTCGTTCTTAAGTTAAACAACAATCCTCTAGTTAAAACTAGGGGATTGTTTCTTTTTTGGGGCTTAAGGATTTTTAATATTAATCCAACTAAATTGGAAATACTATTATTGAGGTGGTTAAGGTTGAAAAGGAATGAAAAGAAAAATTTTTCCTTATTTTTTTTGCTGTTAACTAGTTTAGTTATCTTGCCCTTGGTTTTAGCGGCTTGTGTTCCCAGACAGGCTGAACGTTCTCCCGGCCAGAAACAGCAGTCGGAGGAACAGCAGAATCAGGAACAGAACAAGATTCTTGAGGAATTAAAAGAGATCAAATCTTCTCTGGAAGAATTAACCAAACGATTAGAGGAAAAAAAAGAGTTGCAGGATAATCCCCAGAAGCTTCAGCAGCTTATGACTCAGGAACAGGCAGGGGACAAACAGGGAGGTCAGCAGGGTAATAATCAGCAGGGCAAGGATAAAGAACAGCAGGAGGGCGGAGGGAAAAACGGACAAGAAGGAGAACAGGGGCAACAGCCCCAACAGTCACAACAGCCAAAAATCTCGCCGTTAAAAGATTGGGCCAAGGAAGAGGAGCAGGTTACTAGTTTGCATGAAAAATGGAATAGTTTTGAACCAAAAGCTGTTAAATCTGGAATTAATCAAGCCGAGATAAATGAATTTAAAGAAAAACTTGATGAGCTGACCCTGGCTGTAAAATCTCAAGATATTCAGGTTTCTCTTTTGGCGGTCAATGGGGTTTATAAATATATTCCCAATTTTATGGAGATGTTTGAGCAGGAGAATCCTCCCGATGTATATAGAATGCGTTATGAAATAAACGAGATTATTTATAATGCTGATAGTGGTAAATGGTCGGAAGCGGAATTGGGAATTAAGGAACTCAAACAAACCTGGCCCAAAGTTAGGTTAAAATTGCGTTCCCAGGATGCGGATCTCACCGAAAAGTTTGAGTTTTCGGTGAATGATTTGGAAAGAATTCTGGCTAAACAAGATCGGGAACTGGTGAAAATTAAAGGGAAAATAGCTTTAGATAATTTAAAGCAGATAGAAGAGAAGCTAAAACAAGCCAGTCAGCAGGGTGCAAAATAGCGGTCAGACAGTTGATAAAAAAGGCCACTTGGGTGGTCTTTTTTTGTGCAGATAATCACTTACACCCTGCTTTTTTTATTTTTGCAGGAGAAGGTAGTTAAATAATAGAATCTAAACATGATCTAGATAAATTGGGATAAGCGAAGATTAACCTGTCTGAAAATCTTGTGTCTCTTATAGTGCAAGCAAGATGGTTAATTTTTCGATATTACCTAGAGGAGTGATTTTTTTTGTTTGGTGTGGGGTTTTGCTTGGGAGCATCAAATGTTAGCGTTGTGAAAATTAACGGTTTAAATGGGGAGATAGAACAGGCTGAATCTAAGGCCCATGATGGTAATCCTAAAAAAGTACTGGCAGAGTATTTATGGGATAAGGGATATTCCCAGGCAGACAGGCTGGCTGTTACCGGCAGGAAGTTTAAAGAAATTGTTAACCTACCTGCCCTGTCCGAACCGGAAGCTACAGAATTAGCTTATAAGTTTCTAAAAAAAAAGTATCCGGAAGCTGATTTTATCGTAAGTGCAGGGGGAGAAACTTTTATTGTCTATAAGCTGGACAAGTACGGTAAAATTATTAATGTTTTTACGGGTAATAAATGTGCTTCAGGAACAGGTGAGTTTTTTTTGCAGCAGATAGCTAGGATGGATTTGGATGTTGAAAAGGCTTTGGAGCTTGCTTTAAACCAGGAGGAAGAATATTTAGTTTCTGGCCGCTGCTCTGTTTTTTGTAAAAGTGATTGTACCCATGCTTTAAACAAGGGAGTAGACAAGGGAAAGGTTGTAGCAGGGCTTTGCAGGATGATGGCTACTAAGATCATAGAACTGTTGGAAAAGTCGGCAGAAAAGCGGGTTTGGCTGGTGGGTGGTACCAGCAGAAATAAGGT
>DUMD01000206.1 GCA_012840065.1 Clostridia bacterium | reverse complement strand
GGCAAGATTCTCAGCAGTTACTCCCATGTGGTAGTTCCACATAGCATCAACTAAACCATCGTGCAGCATGCTGTCAACAATCTTGCCGTCACCCATCCGTAGCCCTTCCCGAGCCCCCATTAACAAGTAAGGTGCTCTCGACATACTTTCCGTTCCAAAAGCAACGCTAATATCAGATTTGCCAAGCATAATCTGCTGGCTGGCAATCTCAAAAGCCCGCATAGCTGAACCGCACTGTTGGTCAACTGTCACAGCAGCTGCCGATAAAGGAATACCAACTCCCAATTGTACCTGGCGGGCAGGATTCCCTTTAACCCCCGCCTTATAAATCATTCCTCCCACCACATCTTCCACCAGGGAAGGATCAATTTTAGCTTTATCCAAAGCCCCTTTTACCGCAATTTTAGCGAGCTCTACCGCTGACAGGTCTTTCAAAGACCCTAGAAAATCTCCAATTGGTGTCCGGGCAGCCCCAACGATTACAACCTCTCTCATCTTTTCACACTCCTTTTAATAGTTGAGGGGTATTTTCATACCCCTCCAACCTTAATTGTCTTTCTATTAACTCCAAGCGCATCTGCCAATTAATTTAGAAATTCCTGTTGGATGCGGTTGCAAGTAAAATACAGTGAGCACAAAATTAGTTTTCAGAAAATCCATAAGATAAGCTGAATTGTAATAAAGCCATAAATAGTAGCAACTGCACAATAACCCATAATATCTCGGATGCCCAATTTAGCTATAGCTAATAAAGGTAAAGCCCAGAACGGCTGAATTAAATTGGTCAGAGCATCTCCCCAAGCACAGGCTACCGCAACCTTTGGAATATTAGCGCCGAGAGATATGGCTGCCGGGAGATAAATCGGTGCCTCTACAGCAAATTTACCACCACCAGAAGGGATAAACATATTTAGAATAGAACTACTGATATGAAGAACGTTGGGTAAATTATCCGCATTGGCAATACTGATGAAAAACTGGGAAATCATAGCTCCTAAACCGGAAGAAGTCATCATCCCCATAATTCCAGCATAAAGAGGGAATTGAATCAATAAATTACCCGCATTAGTTGCTGCTACCGCAGTACGTCTCACATACTCTATAGGAGAGCTAACCAACAATAAACCTAAGGCAAAGAAACCTAAGTTAACAATATTTAAGTTGAGACCCATGATACCGTTGCGAGCGAAGTAAAAAATAAGGTAAATTAGGAAAACCAGACCTAGTAAAGTACTTGGTATCCGGCTATGTTCCCATTTCTGAGCAGGAGTAGGATTTTCAGGGGGGGTAATAACAATGTCACTTTCTACTAAGAGTTCAGGATCTACAACTCGGGCTTTACTCTTGGGCGGAACCATCATTTTTACAATAAAAGGAAGGGTAATTAAGTAAAAGATAATTAAAAAGATATTTAAGGGGGATAACATGGTCTCAGTTACAGGGATAAGACCATTAATGATTGGTTCCGTCCAACTTCCCGGCGTGGCCAAAGTCAAAGGTATTGTTCCGCTTAATCCGCCATGCCAAACTAAAAAGCCACAATAGGAACCTGCTACCAGCATTGGATAGTCAATACCATCAACTTTCCTGGCCACTGCCCTTGCATAGATGGCCCCCATAATAAGGCCGAAACCCCAGGATAATAAAGAACAAATCATAGTAACAACACAGGCCAACATTACTGCAGAAACCGGGTTTTTAGGAATACTGGCTGCTCGATCTAAAAATCTGGCAACCGGACGAGTATTAGCCAAAATATGGCTTAAAACCAGGGTTAGAGAAACTTGCATCGCAAAAGCTAATAGGTTCCAAATACCGTCACCCCAGTAGATAATCATATCAATAAAGGAACTATCAGTGAAAATCAAACCACCCAAGAATACAATAACACTGAGGAAGATAGCAAAAACTAGAGCATCAGGTAGGAATTTTTGGGCTATGGCAGTAAAGAAGGATCCTAGACCGACCAATATGCCCCCTTTTTCCTGAGGCGGCTTGCTTGCAACCGGTTGAGTCGGATTACTCATTACACTTTCCTCCTTATGTTTTTAATTCTCCCTTAATCCCCAAAAGACAAACCTTACCAGTCATTATTAAACCTTAAACCGGGTATTACCACTAGCATAAATTACCTTAGTCCTCAGCAGGATCACCCCCTCCTTACCACCAATTAACCAATACCTGGACTACTCAGCCGTCCAACCACCATCTACAAAAATACTCTGGCCGGTCATGTAATTAGATGCTTCCGAAGCTAGAAAGATAGCCGCTCCTACCATATCTTCCACCTCTCCTAAACGCCGCACAGGAATTTTTCTAAGAATATGGGAAGCTATTTTCTCATTCCTTAAATCAGCCTCATTCATAGGCGTAATAACATATCCAGGGCATAATGAATTTACCTGGATGTTATATTTGGCCCACTCTAAAGCCAAGGCTTTGGTCATCTGAGCTACTCCACCTTTAGAGACACAATAGGGAAGAACCTGCCGATCAGCAACTGTTCCTAGGATAGAACCAATGTTAATAATTTTGCCCCGCTTTTGTTTTATCATCTGCTTTCCTACAGCCTGGGCACAGAAAAATACCCCTTTCAAGTCCACATCCAAAACCCTATCCCAATCTTCTTCCGTTATTTCTTCAGCTTTTTTAGTCAAAGCAGTACCGGCATTATTGACTAAAATGTCGATCCGTCCAAATCTAGCCAGAGTAGAATTAACTAAATTTTCAATATCCTTCATTTTGGTTACATCAGCAGCTACTGGAAGGGTCTCGACCCCCAACTGAGCTATCTCTGCAGCTACCCGATCACAGTCATTTTGATGCCTGCTGACAACTACCACATTAGCACCGGCTTGAGCCAGGCCAAAAGCAATGCCTTTGCCAATACCTTTGGTTGATCCGGTAACAATAGCAACCTTATCTTTTAAACTCATACTGGGAATATTCATATTCATCTCACTCCTTTAAAAATCTCTTTTAGAGATTCATAAGATTCTTCCAACATGTTGATATACTTATCAAAGGTTAAATTCTTCAAATTTCCTTGGGTATAAATTCCACCTGCATCCAAAATCCGGGTAATACGCAATTGTTCTTCTGTAGGAGGCGGGGTTACCTTAACATCCTCTGCCACCTTTAAATCCCAGGATACTTCAGCCTTAACTTCTTCTACCGTGACCCCAGGATGAACGCTGTAAAGATAGGCTTCTTTAGTAACTGGATCAAATCTAAAAACACATTTATTGGTGATGATTGCTGCTGGACCTCCACCGGGAAGCCCTGCCCTTTCCCGGGCATCATAACCATCAAGATAACCGGGAGAGGTAATATAGTCCACTCTTTCCAAAAAACGTCTTCTTTGCAGCGGAATAGTTATGATCGTTCTCTTGGCAGAGCTGGCGATATCGTTCGCCCCGCCACTGCCCGGTAAACGGGACGCTGGTCTGGTATAACTTCCTTTGCCAAAAATAGCAGTGCTATTTAAATTGCCGTATTTGTCGACCTGGGCCCCACCAACCATTCCTACGTCAAAATAGCCCCTCTGTTGATCTGAAAATAACCGCCATAAGGAGGTGGTACAGATACAATTTTCCACACAAGGATTATCACCAATTCCAAGAATAACCCGATAGGGTTGAGGACCGATACTTCCGGATTCCATAGCAATAATTGCATTAGGTGCAGTGGTTAGCTTAGCAACCAGAGCACCCAAGGTAGGTACTCCTACTCCAGCAAAAATCACATCACCATCTTTTATTTCTGCCGCCGATGCTGCCACCAGCAGTTCCTGAAGAGAATAATCCATTGAGACATTACTCACCGCAGCTCACCATCCTTTTTGATTGTTTGCCTATAAGGAAGACCTGGTAAAACGCCGTTCAATTCTTCTAAGTTTATCCAATCTTCCATAACCAACCTTTTCCAAATAACCCTCCCAGCTGTCGAAGGCAAAACACCATTCATCCAGCCATTTAAGAAAACCTTCACGGGTTTTAAATGCTTCCAACTGCATTGCATGGAATGTGATATCATAAGCATAGGCGTAAGGGAAATTCCAGGGATGGCAGGCATAAGGAAGTTCTACCACAGCATCTACCGCATATTGGGGAATAATTGTAAGATTGGGATATCTCATAATTTCCTCTGTAGAGACTATCTCTTCGCAAGTAATAATAGTGTGTTTTGCTGCTCTGGCCATATTTTCAGCATTGGAAGAAAAGCCTTCAATCTGAGCATTCCCCTTCTGGTCGGCTCTGGACACATGAACTATCGCCACGTCCGGATTGGCAGCAGGAACTAAAGCTACCCTTTCGCCGCTATAGGGGTCTTCCATCTCTTTAATCATCTTGTTGTAGACAGGAAGATCTGAACCCAACAAGGATTTGGTAGGCATAAAAGGTATATTAAGCGCCCCAGCCAATAATCTTAGACCAATGGTATAATTAGAATACTCCTCAAGTTCAATCGGATGAGGTATTCCTTCTTCAATAGCTCTTCTAAAATTGTTACCTAAACCTGCTACCGCATAAGAACACCAAGCAATTTCAGCCCTCTTAACCAGGCCTGCCCCAATCAGCATATCCCCGCATTCGCAGGGGCTATCGCCAATAAGTGTAAGATTTTTTACTCCCTGACGAATAATTTCATAAGTCTGGGCCACACATTGAGCTCCTCCCATACCGCTGAAAATAATACTACATCCTTCTTTAACGAAAGTGCTTATAGCCTCTTTTAACGTCATCCGTTTATCATTCTTTTTTTTCCAATCAATCTCCACTACAGACATTTTTATCCCTCCTTCAGCCGCTCGAAAGCTCCAAGGATATGGTCCAAAAGCAAATTTTCAGGTACCGGCACCCGGTCGACCATCTTGCCGGATACAACAACAGTAGGACCATTGAAATCTGGCCGGCTAGCACAATCGACCGGGCAACCACTTAAAATAAGTAATACATCAAAACTAGCTTGAAACCAGTAAACAAAATGTACATCCTTCGCCTTCTGAATCAGTTTTTCCAGCAACTTGGGGCAATCCAAATGCGGATTACAGTTACCGCAAAACTTTACTCCAACTCGTAAAAGTTTCATCTTGCCCCCCAAATTTAATCAACTTTTATACCTGCAAGGATTTTAGCAAACCTTTTCTTAGTTTCCAGATTGGATTGACGTACTATTGATACCCGCTGGGCTTGAGGTGAACCTGCCCCATGCATGCTTTCTACTAACGCTGTACCGCCGGTCATGTTTTCAATCAGCCTGGCTATTCTGATTCTGTCCTCTGTACTAACAGATGCTACACCTTTGAAATACTTTTCCACATATTTACCAATTTCAGGATGACGCAAATCCTTTTCAGAGGGTAAAGTAGCAATAAAGCCACCGGCAATATCCTGAGCTAAACGGTCAATTTCATAAATCAGCCTGGTAACATTGTGTTTCACCACATTCGCCAATAAAGGATCTACAAAATAAGCACCTGAAGGAGTCGGCCTTCCTTCTGCAGAGCAAGCGATAGAACCTGCATAAAGGGTTTCTGTTAAATGAATCATTTCTGTAATTTTATCTTTAATATGGGAGGCCTTTGCTGTACCATTGTAATCAGCAATAGTCGCAGCAGCTCCTACTACAATATCGCTTACCCCGCCTTTGCAACCTCCATAATTCTGCCGATGATAACTAGCAAATCTTTCAACTAAAGTTCCTGCCCATTCATATTCTTCACACATAAAAACCCTTTCCCAGGGAACAAAAACATTTTCCAGAACTGTAAGAGCTTCCCCGCCAACGATACCAAATTTGGCATTGCCCTGGTCAATCTCGCCAAATTTTCTGTCATCATTGGTCTGGCGGCCAAAAATATGTAGCACTCCTGGAGCATCTGTTGGCACTGCACAGGCTACAGCATAGGCTTTATCATCTGGGCCAAGGGCAGTTGTGGGCATTATCAGCATTTCATGAGAATTAACAATCCCCGTTTGATGAGCTTTTGCCCCTCTAATGACAATTCCCTCATCATTTTTCTCAACAAGATGGACAAATAAATCAGGATCTGCTTGCTTACTTGGAGGGAGACTCCGATCTCCTTTAGGGTCAGTCATTGACCCAGCAACCATCAAATCATTTTCCTGCAAGTACTCTACATAGCGGCGAACCTTCTGATGATAATCAGTGCCTAATTTCTGATCCATTTCATAACTAACGCTATAAAGGGCGTTAATCGCATCAAAACCAACACAACGCTGATAGCAAGTTCCAGTCCTCTGGGAAATCATTCTCAACATTTTTACCTTTTTTATTAAATCGTCCGTACTTTGGTGAATATGGGTAAATCTATTAATCTTCTTTCCTGTCAGATGAGATGTAGCGGTCATAAGATCTTCAAAAGCAGGATCGTGAGCAAGCTCATAGGTCATTGCCGCAGCATTGACGTGGGGACGAATTAAAGGATGATCTACTATATTTTCTATTTTCTCCCCGTTTGCATAAACAGTAAGATTTAAACCTTTTAAACTCTCAATATATTCAGCACCTGTTTTCAATGCCATTTTTTCATCCTCCTTAATTATGCCGCTCTAAAT
This sequence comes from Clostridia bacterium, assembly GCA_012840065.1. Taxonomy (GTDB): domain Bacteria; phylum Bacillota; class DUMD01; order DUMD01; family DUMD01; genus DUMD01. The sequence goes on along the minus strand of DUMD01000206.1, from coordinate 5,705 downwards.
AGATTTGATTTGTTCACCTCCTTCCTAAAGGAGTGCGGCCTTTGTTCAATCTTTCACTAATGCAAAATACATGCCATTAAAATTGTGGAGTTCAAAAAAAAACAAAAACTCTTGATTTGCTTACAAATCAAGAGTTTTAAGAAAATTGTTTTTATGCTTTTTTAAACAAGCTTTAAACCAAAAATTGTAACATAGCGCTACATTGTCGTCCCTTGCTACACTTCAATTTGGTACTAACAATACACATTTCTATCTATACCAAATTTATTTATTTTTCTATACAAAGTACTCCTAGCTATCCCTAACCTCGCAGCCGCTTTGCTAATATTTCCTTTATATTCTTTCAAAAGATTAATGATTATTTTCTTTTCATATTGTTCCAAAGGAAGATGTGACTCTTTATTTGAATTTATATTTTTTTCTATTAATTCCGGAGGTAGGTGTTCAACAGAAAGAACATCCCCAGTTGCAATATTTGCTGCTCTTTCTAAAACATTTTGTAATTCCCTTATATTACCCGGCCAGTGGTATGCTTGAAACACCTTCCATACTTCCGGCTGGATGTGGGTAAAATGTTTGCCTAGGGTCTGTTCTAATCTTTTCAAAAAATATTCAACTAAAATAGGAATATCGTCCTTTCGTTCCCTTAAAGGAATTAGGTTAATATTAACCACATTCAAACGGTAATACAGGTCTTTCCTAAAGTTTCCTTTTTCCACCTCTGCCAAAAGGTCTCTATTGGTAGCAGCAATGATTCTTACGTCAACAGGAATCACTTCCTGTCCTCCAATCCTTACTACAAAACGCTGTTCCAATACCCTTAGCAACATAGTCTGTAAATCAAGAGGCATCTCCCCTATTTCATCTAAAAACAAAGTTCCTCCATCAGCCAGCTCAAACTTTCCCGGGTTTCCTCCCCTTTTAGCACCGGTAAAGGCTCCTTCTACATAACCAAAAAGCTCACTGCTAATAAGCTCCCTGGGAATAGCTGCACAATTAATAGCAACAAAAGGTCCCCTTGCCCTATTACTTTCATTATGAATAGCTTGAGCAAATACATCCTTGCCAGTACCGCTCTCTCCCAAAAGCAAAATATTAGAATTACTGCCGGCAGCAGTTCTGGCTATATTAATTGCTTTTACTAATTTTTCATTCTTTCCTATTATATCATCAAAGGTAAATTTAGCCTGTGCTCCAAACATTCTATTAACCAACCGCCTGGTCCTAGCAAACTCATTTAAAATTAAAACAATACCATTACTTCGTCCATCTTTTCCCACTATAGACCGGACCGTTGCAGTACAACAAACTTTACCTGCCTTGGTGGGGATATCTATTTCCTGGTCAGTAATTTTGCGTCCTTTAAGAGCATTAACAAAAAGCGCTAAATTACGTTTTCCAAATATTTCTTCTACCTGTTTATTTTTTAAATTAGAGGATTTAAGCAGCTTAGCCGCAGCTTGGTTGAACTGTTTAATATTCATATTACAATCAATGGCCACTAAACCATCGGATATGGATTCCATGATAGTTGTCCTATATCTCAACTCATGCTGAACTTTTAATAGATTTTCAATGGCATTAACAGCAGCTACTACCATCCCTAAAGTATGTAGATGGACTTTTTCATAACTTCCACTCATATTAAGTACACCAATAATCCTACCGTTGGTGTCATGGATGGGTGCAGCAGAACAAGTCCATTTATGAGACGATATGCAATAATGTTCATAACTAAAAACCTGAACCGGTTGATCCAAGATCAAAGCAGTGCCAACAGCATTTGTACCCGCGCCCTTTTCACTCCAATCAGCCCCAGGAATAAAATTACCCCGCTGTACCGCCTCCGCCACATCTTTATTACCGCTAATTTCAATAATAACCCCATCCTCATCTGCTAAAATAACAATAAAACCAGAACCAGTAACAAAACTGTTAAGATTCTGCATAATAGGCAAACTTACAGAAATTAATTCTTCCTTGCGTTTTCTTCTCTCCTCCAATTCCTTCTGAGTTAAAACAAGCGGAGCTTTTTTTTGAAAGGGATTAATCCCCATTTTCCGGCAGCGCTTCCAGGATTCTAAAATTTCGGCCCTTACGCTACCATTTTTCACCTCACCCAAACTAATAAATTCACTCCAAGCCTTATAAAGCTCTTCTTGGGATAATCGGTTTTGTTTCACAAGGCGCTCCCCTCCTAAAAAACTCCTTTTTACTTATTTATTTTAATTATAACTTAATTATCCATAAAATGTAATAATTTACTTTATTTTACATAAAAATCTTTTATTTATTTTCTTAATTTCTTTCTTAATTATTTTCTCTTTTGACTTGTAAATTTTACATTTCTCATCCTCTTAAAGAAAAATATTATTTTTAAAACTTTTATCTAAAATGATATATATTTGTTAGATTATTATATTCATCTACTTTATAAACTAAAATCTACGTACCAAGCCTTTCTAAATCTAAAAACTAATATCCAAAATCATTCCCCTGTCAGGCAAAAATAAAATAAATGGAGTTTTATCTAAAAATCTTACATAAATAAAAAAATTATCCAGAAAAGGTTTTCCTTTTAAAGTTTTAGATTTAAGCGCGGAAGACATGAAAATCCAAACTACTCTTGATTTACCTGTTGGCAAGACCAAAATTACTGTAGAAAAAATGTCAAGTTTGAATTTGAAAAACACGTTTCAAATATGAAGGGGAACTGGTTGGAGATAAAAAGGAAAAATTCTTGCTAAATTTTTTAACAACTACCAACTAAAAAAAATAAAAGTCAGCAAAACAAGTTCTTTTCCCAAACCATAAAAACTTATCCGTATTGAATATAATTTAGCCCTTACCCTGCCCAGCATCTTTGATTCCAAAAAATAAAGACATTATTAGCGTCAACAAAGCAAGTCCTCCACTGGTAAGCAATAATAAAAACAAATATAAATACTATCAAGTATTATTTGATAATCCTTCTCCGTGCCAAAACTGCTGTTCAGAACAATCACTTTATAGTAAATTAATTATCAACAGCGATTATATATAAATAAAGAACAACTCACTGTAAATTGGCTTTACCTAGTTTTTGATAATTGGTATATTTAAGATTACAGACTTTTTCTGACCTTACTTACTTTTAATTATTAAAATATAATCTTTAGCATTCATATTTCACTGATTTTTATAAATTAATAAATTAACATAAAAATAAATTATATTCGAAAAAATTTTTGTTTTATTTAGAAAATAAGCTTCTTTATTTAATGAATTTGAAATATAGAAGATTTTATAAAAAAAGAGCCTAAAGGCTCACTAGATAAATCTAACTATTCTATAATACAAATTCTATAATAGCATCATTTACCTTAAACAAGAGATCCCTCATGTTCTTATCCTTAAAAAATTGCAATTCAATTCGGATTCTTCCTGATAAAACAAGCTTAATCTCAGCATCTAAATCAAATGTTCCCGCAATTTCAACAGAATAGGCAACGATTGATTTATAAGGTATGGTGCAATATTCACCCCTGCTTATCTGCAATCAAAATTCTCTTGTTAGTAAAAACAACAACATCCCGTAAAGTTTTCACCGCTTTTAACGACTTTTGAATGAAATATTAGCAAAATAAAAAAGCCTATAAACGCTTGTATTTACAGGCTTTTCAGCACTTTTCTATGGTGGGCGGGAGAAGAATTGAACTTCCGACCTCTTGCGTGTCAAGCAAGCGTTCTTCCACTGAACTACCCGCCCACTTATAAAATTTTTTTTGTTTAAAATTATAGCCAATAAACCTTTAAAAGTCAAACTAATCTAATTCTTATTCTTTTAAATTAAAGCCATAGTTTAACAATTAACCTGATTAACTTTCTTTTTTTGTAGCTAATTTCTATCTATTATTATTCTTTTGATAACAAATATTTTCCTAGTCTTACTAATCTTTTTACATAAATATATTAATTAGTTCTTTTTTGTAAAAATTTGAAAAAGAAAAGCAATATTCCATTTTAAATTTCTAAAGCATGGATTTTTTAAGCTAAAGCTTCTATTGTCATTTTATTATAAAAATTGTATAATTTTAGCAAAAGAAAATCTTTGGAGGTCCTCATGAATAGTCTATTAAAAAAAAATCAAAAACAGCTGAAACTTTATAAAAAACGAATTATGCAGCTAAAAGCAAAAATGATTTATCGGCAATTGGAATTTGAACGCAACCGAGCTAATTCGGATTTAAATAACCCTAACATTTATTTTTTGCTTTCTCAGTTATGGGATATCGCAGGTGAATATGAAAAACTAAAAGATTAAAAAGCGGGCCGCAGGCCCGCTTCAGTCTTTCTTAGAAACATATAAAGGAAAAGCAATTAGCGTTTATTGCTTCTTCTCCAAATTTGCATTTTTTCTGCTTCTTTAATTAATTCTTCTCTAAAATCAGGATGAGCAATTTCAATTAAAGCTTCTGCCCGCTGCCAGGTAGCTTTACCCTTCATGTTAGCCATTCCATGCTCAGTTACCACATAGTGGGTAGCTGTCCGAGGATCGGTAGCAATTGCACCTTGCGGTAATGTCGGTACAATCCGGGATTTCAAATTACCGTCTTTATCTTTATAAGTAGAACTTAAGCATAAGAAACTTCTACCACCTTTAGAAGCATATGCCGCCTGAACAAAGTCTAACTGACCACCAGTACCACTGATATGTTTCCAACCGGAGGATTCTGCACATACCTGACCAAAAAGGTCAACTTCTACAACGTTATTAATTGATACTAGGTTATCTAATCGCTCTGCAATAGCCGGATGGTTGGTATAGTTTACCGGATAACCTGCTACTATTGGGTTGTCATTCATAAAATCATATAGTTTTTTAGTACCACCGGCAAAGGTGAAGACCATTCTGCCCCGGTCAAAGTTCTTCTTCAAACCGCTGAGATTACCAGCAAGATACATATCTACATAGGCATCTACCAGCATCTCGGTATGACAACCTAAATCTTTTAAGTCAGATTCTGCTATTAAGGAACCTACTGCGTTAGGCATACCGCCAATTCCTAATTGGATACAGTCACCGTCTCTTAACATGCCCACAATTTGTTTTGCTACGGCTCTATCTACATCTGTCGGTTGGGCTGCCGGGAATTGGGCCGGTGGAGTATTATTACCTTCTACGATATAATCTACTTGGGAAATATGAATAGCATGTTCATAACCACCGTGTACTTTCGGCAGGTTCTCGTTAACTTCTACAATTACTATTTTAGCCTTTTCTGCTGCTGCAAAATGATGGGAAACTGATACGCTGAAGTTAAAATAACCATGCTCATCCATAGGAGTAGTTTGAACCATAAATACGTCAATATCCCATTCTTCCCTTACATAACGAGGTACTTCACTGTATTTAATCGGAATATACCAAGCCGCATTATTTTTATAAATCTTCCGGTCAGCTCCGGAAAAGTGGATACTGTTCCAGCCAAATACTTCACCGTTAGGATCAACTTTCATTACTTCCGGGAAATAAACGGTAACACCGCTTCTGATATTAATGTCTTTTAATTCATCTTTCCGGGCGGCTAAAGCTTTGTCAAGTTCAATTGGTGCACACACACAGAATCCATACTCAATCCAGTCTCCAGGTTTTATAACCTTCACTGCTTCTTCCGGAGTAACTAATTTTCTCCTATACTCATCCATGTAACTCATACTTTTTT
>DUMD01000205.1 GCA_012840065.1 Clostridia bacterium | reverse complement strand
TTGCTATGCAATAGTAGTACCACCGTTAGTGATATTCCCTCCCTAGATGATGTGATTACCATCTGCAAAGTGATTGAATCTTTAGGGGCAGATGTTCGAATAGATGATGGTAGGGTAAACATTAGCCCAGGTAGACTCCTCTTATTTGAAGCTCCTTACGAATTGGTAAGAAAAATGAGGGCATCAATTTTGGTGATGGGGCCGTTACTTGCCAGGACTGGGAGAGCCAAGATATCTCTTCCCGGTGGCTGTGCTATTGGCTCCAGGCCAATTGACCTGCATTTGAAAGGTTTTGCCGCTTTGGGTGCCGAGGTAAAATGCGAGCATGGTTTTGTGGAAGCAAAGGCTAAAAAACTGCGGGGAGCGCAAATTTATTTAGATTATCCCAGTGTAGGTGCAACGGAAAATATAATGATGGCTGCAGTGATGGCAGAAGGACAGACTTTAATTGAAAATGCAGCGGAGGAACCTGAAATTGTTGATTTAGCTAATTATCTAAATTCTTTAGGCGGAAACATCAAAGGGGCAGGGACTCCGGTTATTAAAATAGAAGGGGTTAAAGAACTAACAGGCACTAATTATACTGTGATACCTGATCGGATTGAAGCAGGTACTTATATGGTGGCGGCTGCAATTACCGGAGGTAATGTCCTGATTAAAAATGTGATTGTTGATCATTTAAAACCGGTTATAGCAAAATTAAACGAGGCTGGGATTATAGTTAAAGAGGAAGAAAGAGGAATTAGAGTAATAGCAGAGGAACGCCCCAGGGCCATTGATATAAAAACCCTTCCTTATCCCGGATTTCCAACAGATATGCAGGCTCAAATGACTTCCCTCTTAGCAGTTGCGGATGGAACAAGTATAATTACCGAGACTGTTTTTGAAAATAGGTTTATGCACGTGGCTGAATTAAAACGGATGGGAGCTAGAATAAAGATTGACGGTCGGACGACTATTGTAGAAGGGGTGTATAAACTAACCGGAGCTCAGGTTTCAGCTACTGATTTAAGGGCTGGAGCCGCGCTAATTATTGCAGGTTTAGCTGCAGACGGGACAACGGAAATTAGTAATGTGCATCATATCGATCGGGGTTATGAAGATATTGAACATAAGCTGCAGGAAATTGGAGCCGATATTCGGAGAATTCCTTAATTTGAGAAAAAAAAGGTGGGAATATTTTCCCACCTTTTTACATATAAATTTATAGCTGGAAAATCGGTTGAGGGGAAGGGGATAATGCTGGTGAGAAGAGGGGTTTTATTTATTTTTGCTTTATTAGTTATTGTGATCATTATTATCCCCACGGTTCTGGTCAGGGGATGCAATTTGACTACTATCCCCCAGCAAAGTTCTGAACAAGAAGAAATCAGAGTTAAACTTTATGATATAAAAACAAATCAATTATATGATTTGGGATTGGAAGAGTATATTAAAGGTGTTGTTGCAGCTGAAATGCCGGCTGAATTTGAGCTGGAAGCTTTAAAGGCCCAAGCAGTTGCGGCCCGGACCTATGCAAGTAAGAGAATAAAAAGTTTGGGCGGTACAGGGAGCAGTAAATACCCTGAGGCGGATCTTTGCAGTGATCCGGCCGTGGATCAGGCTTGGATTTCTAAAACGGAAATGAAACAAAAGTGGGGTGTGTTGGGGTACTATACTTATTATGCTAAAATAAGTAAGGCTGTGGAAGAAACCAGAGGGGAAGTAATTGTCTACAATGGAGAGCTGATTGATCCAGTTTACCACTCAACCTGCGGTGGTGCAACTGAAAATTCGGAAGATGTTTGGTCTACAGCTGTTCCCTATTTAAGAAGTGTGACCTGCAATTATGATCAGCATTCCAACAGGTATTCAGAAACCCTGGAGTTTTCTTTGGCAGAGGTTAGTAAGAAAACCAATACGGATTTGACAGCAATTACGGTAGCAACTAATGGGGGGAAGCTGATCCAGAATTTGGAGGTTTCTCCTACAGGTAGAGTTAAAACCTTAAAACTGGCTGACAAAATTTTTAAGGGAACGGATTTTCGGTTTGCTCTGGGACTGCGTTCAACCAGATTTACAGCAGAAATAAAAAATAATAAATTAGTTATCACCACCAAAGGCTATGGGCACGGGGTGGGAATGTGCCAGTACGGTGCTGACGGGATGGCAAAACTAGGAAAAAATTACAAAGAAATTCTTACTTATTACTATACAGGAGTACAATTAAAAAAGCTTTAGGAAAAATTGTCAGATTGAATAAAAGAAATAATTTTTGGCAATAATGGGCTTTGAGGTGATCTGAATGCGTATTACCAAAAAGCCCCTACTTTTTTATTTAATCAGTGTTGGCCGCAGGCTGAGTAAAATCAAACTTCCCAAGTTTAACAGGAATAAGCCTTGGATAAGACTGCCGGGTATTAAGGGAGGCTTTAGGCTGTATTTTGGCATTTTGATTTTAACATTATTATCAGCGTTATTGGTCTATAGATTTTTGCCTCTGGCCGGAATCCAAAACAGGTTTTCTCTGCATCCGGATACTGGAAAAGAAGAGGCCGAGGATTACCAGCCTGAAGAAAAGGATCTGTTGGCTGTTGTCAATTTGAATATTGAGGAGGGAACTACCCAGGAGGAAAAAGAACCTGTTCTTGATTTGGAAGAAGAAAATAGCCAAGTGGGTAAGGAAGAAGAAGAGGAGGAGTTGAAAGTAAGCCTAGAGAGTGGTAAGGAGGTATCAGCAGTTAAAGAGGGGAATGAAGAAAAGGAAGTCCTTGCTCTGGCAGAAAAGGAAGAAAAATCTTCACCTGCTGGATTAAAGGGAAAATTAATTGTTCCGGTTAAAGGGGAATTGGCTACTTCCTTTGGCATGGAGTATAATCCGATTTTTAAAGATTGGAGATGGCATCCGGGTTTAGATTATAATGCAGCAGGGGGCGAACCGGTTGTGGCGGCATTGGCCGGTAAGGTAATAAATATAATTGATCATGATTATTATGGTTGGTTGATAGTTATTGAGCATGAAAAGGGAATCCAAACCAGATATGGGCATTGTCAAAATCTTAAAGTAACCGAAGGAGACCGGGTTAAACAGGGCCAGGTCATCGGGGAAGTGGGAATGACCGGTTTAGCGGAAAGACCCCATTTACATTGGGAATTATGGATAAATGATGAACCGATTAACCCCCAAAAATATTTAAACTAGTAATTTAATTATTTTAAATGCGTCTTTAAGACGCATTTATTTTTTCCCTCCCTCATATAAATGGAATATAAGGATGACGCAGGGATTAGGGAGGGAGCTAGCGGATGAGAGATTATATTGAGGAAAGAGTATTGGAGATAAGTAATTTTATCATAGAAACAAAAGCTACAGTTCGTTATGCGGCGAAAATTTTCGGTGTTAGTAAGTCGACCGTACATAAGGATGTGACAGAGCGGCTTCCAAAATTAAATACAAGATTAGCGGCTGAAGTAAAAAAAGTTTTGGAGTTAAACAAGGCGGAAAGGCATTTGCGGGGTGGAGAGGCGACAAGGAAAAAATATCAAAACAATGTGCAATCTTAGCAAAAAAAAGAGGAAAAAGGAAAAATATGTTGAATGCTAAAGACAGGCATCAATCATACTGGATGATACTGTCTTTTTTTTAAGGACAAGTTCAGGACAAGCTAGGATGAAAGGATTTGAGGGGAGAGTAGTGGTTATGTTGGGAATGAATAACGATATTGGAATTGACTTGGGTACAGCTAATATTATGGTCTATGTAAAGGGGAAAGGTATTGTTTTAAATGAACCCTCTGTAGTCGCCATTGATAATAATACTAAAAAAATTCTTACGGTTGGGGAAGAAGCTAGAAAGATGCTGGGAAGAACACCCGGTAACATTGTGGCTATTAGACCGATGAAAGATGGGGTAATTGCCGATTACGAGATTACTGAAAGTATGTTGAAGTATTTTATCCGTAAAGTTTACGGGCAAAAAAGGTTTTTCCGGCCCAGGGTAATGATTTGCATTCCTGCTGGGATTACTGAGGTGGAAAAACGGGCGGTTTTGGATGCTGCTACCCAGGCAGGAGCCCGCAAAACCTATGTTATCGAAGAACCTCTGGCAGCGGCTCTAGGAGCAGGGCTGAATATTGCTGAAGCAAGCGGTAACATGGTAGTCGATATTGGTGGGGGGACAACAGATGTGGCCGTATTATCTTTAGGTGGAATAGTTGTCAGTGAGTCCCTGCGGGTTGGGGGAGACAAGTTTGACGAATCTCTTATCCGCTATATGAGAAGGGTTCATAATCTCTTAATTGGAGAAAGGACGGCGGAAGAGATAAAGATAAATGTCGGTACCGCTTATCCTTCCCAGAGAAGCAGTTTCATGGATGTGAGAGGAAGGGATTTGGTAAGCGGCCTACCTAAAACAGTTAGAATAAGTTCTGCCGAAAGTTATGATGCTATGGAGGAATCAATTTTTACCATTGTTAATGGGGTGAAGACTGTTTTGGAAAAGACTCCGCCTGAATTAGCAGCTGATATAATTGACAAGGGTATCGTGCTTACCGGAGGAGGTGCTTTGCTCCACGGTTTTGACTTGCTTATTCAAGAAGTTACAGGTATTCCTGTTCATATTGCTGATGATCCCTTGTCCTGTGTAGCTTTGGGAACAGGAAAGGCCTTGGATTCTATCGAAGATTTGCAGGGAAGTTTAATGACCCTAAACAGGAGTAGAGGAAAGGCAATTAATTAAAAGAATTACTTCTTAGAGGGGGTGAGAAACTTGCTTAATAGAGGAATTTATACGGCGGCAACAGCCATGCTGGCCCAAAGTGTTAACAATGACTTAATTGCCAATAACCTGGCCAATATTAACACTAATGCTTATAAGCGGGATGATGCTCTGCACTCAGAGTTTCCCAGGGTGCTTATAAGCCAAACAGGGGGCAGGGTTAGAGCATCGGAAACTCTTCTAAGCAGAAGGGCTGCTTTGGGTTATTTAGGTACCGGGGTAGTGGTTAGGGAGATATTTACTAACCATAGCCAGGGGAACCTAAGACAAACTGAACAGCCCTTGGACCTGGCTATTAACGGCGCAGGATATTTTGTGGTGGAAAGAGAGGGAGAGTACTTTTTTACCCGAGACGGCAGTTTTAGTTTGAATAATGAAGGTTATTTAGTAACCAAACAAGGTGAATTGGTCCAGGGGGAAGAAGGGCCGATAAGATTAACTGGTGATGAAATTGTAATTAACGAAAAGGGTGAAATTGTGGAGGAAGGCCTGGTTGTAGCCAGATTATTACTGGTGGATTTTCAGGATTCCTCTAAACTGACTAAGTTGGGAAGTTCCCTTTACCAGCAGAATGAATTATCCGGTCAGCCGATAAGATTGGAAGAAGGCAGGGTTGTACAAGGATTTTTAGAAGGTTCTAATGTTAATGCTGTTCAAGAAATGGTAAGACTGATTACAGCCGCGCGGGCATATGAATCCTGCCAGAAACTTATTCAGTATCAGGACAGCACCTTAGAACAAGCAGTAAATGATTTAGGTAGGGTTTAGATTTTTTAGAGGCTGGACTGCTTTGCAGGGGCCTCCAGGATATCGAGCGATAGAGATATCTGAATTGAATTAAAATGGAGGTGGAAAAATGAGAGCTTTATGGACTGCTAGTACTGGAATGTATGCCCAGCAGTTTAATATGGATAATATTGCTAACAACTTGGCCAATGTGAATACGGTTGGTTATAAAAAATCCAGGGTTGAATTTCAGGAGCTCTTATACGAGACAATTCGCCAACCCGTGGCCAACGGGCCCGGTTATAATCCGGTGGGATTGATGGTTGGCCATGGGGTTAGAACGGTATGCAATACAAGACAATTTAGTCAAGGGACACCCCAGCAGACAGATTTACCAACGGATTTGATGATAGATGGGGAAGGGTTTTTTATTCTCCTTACCCCCGATGGGGAAGAAGTATATACCAGAGATGGTTCCTTTAAAATAGACGGGGAGGGCAATTGGGTTAATTCCAATGGTTATATGCTGGCAACTCCCTTGGATCAGGTTCCCCCTGAAGTTAAGGAAATAAGTATTGACGAGTCAGGCCTGGTGCTGGCTTTAGTTGAAGGGGAGGAGGAACCTGTGGAGCTTGGGCAGTTGGAACTGGCCAGATTTGTAAATCCTGCCGGATTAAAAAGCCTGGGCGATAATTTATATGCGGAGACCGTTGCTTCCGGCCCGCCGATAATCGGAATCCCAGGTGAAGAGGGCCTTGGGAAAATTAGACAGGGTTATTTGGAATTATCCAATGTAAAAGTTGTAGAAGAAATGGTTAATATGATTATGGCTCAAAGGGCATATGAAATTAATTCTAAAGTTATTCAGGCCTCCGATGAAATGTTAGGTCTGGCTAATAATCTTCGTCGCTAAAGCTTCTAGGAAGGTGATTTAATGATTTGGCCGTTAACAACAACTAGTTCTCTTTTAGTTAGGGAGAAGGGTAAAATAAACTCAGCATCCGGTGAAAAAAATAAGGAGTTACTAGCAGCCTGCCGGGAATTTGAAGCAATCTTTTATCAGCAGCTTTTAAAGGGAATGCGTTCCACAGTAATGGAGTCAGGTTGGCTAGACGGAGGAACTGGTGAAGATGTTTTCCGGGACCTGTTGGATGCTGAATATGCCAAGCTGATGGCTGAAAAAAATAGTATGGGCCTGGCGGACATGATTTATCGCCAGCTTAGTAGAGAATAAAAATTTTTTCGACGTGCTCTGTTAGTACTACTAACAGAGCACGTTTTTTGTTTAAAAAAATAGATCGGAAGAGTTTATTATAATATGGTAAAAAGAGGAAGATATTCTCTCTTATAAATTTTGTTTTTTTTCAAAAAAATAGTTAGGGGATCAAAAATTAGGAGGGAAAAGATAGTGAAAAAGAAAAGGTTGACTTCGATTGTAATTTTAGCTTTAATTTGTGTTTTTTGTTTCGGGGAAATAGCCAATGCAGCTTACTGGTCTTCCAATTTATTTTTTCAGGAAGAGGCAGCAGATGGTCGGGTAAAGGAAGAGGAAAGAAAGAAAATAATCCTTGTTGTTGTTAATGATAATCAGAAGGCTGATAAGGGTTTGGAAAGCTTGATGCTGGTTGATTTGGAACTTAATACGAAGAAGGCTCAGATTATATCTATCCCTAAAAATATGTACCTGAATATCAAGGGTTTGGGTTATATATCTTTGAAAGAAATCTACAGGGAATATGGATTGAATAATATTATCAGGCTGGCCAAACAATGCATTAATGCTCCGGAGGCTAATTATTTGGTGATTAACCTGCAAAATGGGGCAAAAATAATTGATGAATTGGGCGGGGTTGAGATAAATGCACCCCATTCCATAGAGGGCTACCAAGCAGGCTGGCAGAGGATGAGCGGCAGCCAATTAGTCAGCTATTCAGTAAAAACTGATCGCAATGAGACTAGGGAGGAATGGGAAAAAAGACAAATGGCAATTATTCAAGCAGTGGTGAGGGCGGGATTACATCCCCGCATTATCTGGAAACTGCCTGCTATTATTCGGGAAATGGGCCATTTTTTTCATGGCGGATTTTAAATTAACAGAGCTTCTTAATTTGGCTATCAAAATTAGGAATGGAGAAGCCTTCAAGATTGAAATTAAAATGGCTCCTGGTCTAACTAGGCAGTTAGATAATAAAAAAATCTGGGTACTGGATAGAAGTAAATTAGCAGGTCTGTTCAACAGGATTAATTAAAATCGCCTTTTGGCGGTTTTTTTTTCAGTTTATTAATTGTATAATAATTAAATAATTATGAAGTAATAAGCTAGAAAGGAAGAGTAAAAATGGACAGCAGTTTAAATATTTTAGAGATATTACCCCATCGTTATCCTTTTCTCCTGGTAGATAAAATAATTTATCAGGATGAGCATAAGGTAGTTGGGTTAAAAAATGTAAGTTTTAATGAGCCCCAGTTTCAAGGCCATTTTCCCGGTTATCCTGTAATGCCCGGGGTATTATTAGTTGAAGCTATGGCTCAGGTGGGGGCAGTTGCTTTATTGGGCAGGGAAGAAAACAAAGGTAAGATAGGTTTGCTGGTAGGAATAGATAAGGCTAGATTTCGCAGACAGATTGTCCCGGGAGATCAGTTAAGGATAGAAACGGAAATCCTATCTTTGCGGCGGGGAATTGGAAAAGGTTTGGGGAAGGTTTATGTGGGGGATCAGTTGGCAGCGGAGGCAGAAATAATGTTTGCTTTAGCAGATAAGTAGCTGGGAGGATAAAAATGGGTTTAGGTTTTGTGCAAAGACTTTTAAGTTATGGCGGATTGAAGAAGAAAAAGTTTAAATCTTGTGGGAAAAACAGCATTATAAGCAGGGGTTCTGTTTTTGGCTATCCAGAAAATATCTCTATCGGGGATAGTGTATACATCGGACCGGAAGCCAGGTTTTATGGTTTAGGCGGAATAACCATTGAGGATGGGGTTGTTATTGGCCCCCGGGTGAGTATTTTAAGTGCCAACCATAATTATGACGGGGTGTCCCTTGAATATCTTCCTTTTGACCAAAAAGTTGTCCTGCAGCCGGTAAAGATTGAACAAAATGTTTGGATTGGATATGGCTCTATCATTGTTCCCGGAGTAACCATTGGGGAGGGGGCGGTGGTTGCCGCCGGTTCTGTGGTTACTCGGGATGTGCCTTCCTGTGCAGTTGTGGGGGGAAACCCGGCTCGGATTATAAAATATAGGGATAAGGAAGTTTATAATAGGTTAAAGGCAGAGAAGAAATTATATGTGGCAAGTAAAATTAAGGGTAAGTTAGAAACCCAGTATTTGAGGAAGGATTTATAGGATGTTTTTGAAGGAAAAAATAAAGGAGACAGCGAATCTATAAAAGGTATTTTCGAGAAACTTGAGGATTAAAGCAGGATTTAAGAAATTCATCTTACTAATAGTTTGAAAAAAAAAGGAATGCACCTAGGAAGCAAATATCTTTATTGATTGAGAATAATGAACTGCAAATTCTTAACCAAGGGAAAAAGAGGGTCATTCTTAACTATCCTCATTTGCTAACCGGCATTGAAAAGGGTAACTTGGTCTGTTTGCTTACTCAAGTTTTGGCAATTACAAAGGATTTGACTGCTAAATTTGAGGAGCTGGGTAATTTTGCTTACTCTGAATTAGGTGAGCTTGCAGAGTGCTGCCAGAAAGTAGGACTACTTTTTAGCAGCCTTTTGCCAATTTTTTAATAGCTCTAATCGGTGTTAAATAATTTATACTTAAGGGAGAAAATAAGGAAAACCAGGAGGAAGAAATTTGGGACAAAATATTAAATCACCTAGTGAAAATTTTTCTTCAGCTCCAAGGAAAAAAGTTATCTCTCAAGAAAAAGAATTGAAGATTCTTAGAGAACTTAATCAGATTATGAGAGAGGGATTTAGTTTTGAGGAGGTAATGGCTTCTATCGCTAAGGTTTTAGCAGATAATGTTAGGGTTAAGGCTTTAATTATGAGCATGGATCGGACGGGTTTGAAATTTCGGGTTGCCGCAAGTTCCGGTCTACATTATTCCGGTTTAAATAATATTTGTCTAAATATCAATGAAGGAATTGTTGGAAAAACCATTAGCGATGGTGTCATTCTTTTCGTGAACCAGGTGAAAAAGGATCCAAGGGTTTGCTGTTTGGAACTCTTAGCGGCTGAAGGAATTAACTGTCTTTTTTCGATTCCCCTTTATAACAGGGAAAAAGTTATAGGCGCCCTGGTTTTTATGGCCGAACGGGAAGAGGATTTAAAAAAGGAAGGCCTCGATTTCTTAACCAATGTAGCTAATCATATCAGTGTAGCTTTGGAAAAAGCCATTCTCTATGAAAATATTTATGAAAATTATCTTTATACCATTAAAGCATTGGTGGCGGCAATTGATGCCAAGGACAATTATACCAGAGGGCATTCCGAAAGGGTAATGGAGTATGCGGTGATTATTGCTAAAGCCCTTAATTTGCCTGACTCTGTAATTGATGATATAAAATTTGCGGCTCTGCTGCATGATATTGGGAAAATAGGTGTTGATGAAAAAATTCTGCGCAAACCGGGAAGATTGACGGAAGAAGAATTTTCTACAATTTCCGCCCACCCCCAAATCGGGGCAAAAATTCTTAGTCAAGTGGATTATTTAAGGAATTTAATCCCAGCTATTCTTTATCATCATGAACGTTTTAGCGGAGATGGTTACCCTCAGGGAATAGCGGGCACTGATATTCCCCTGGCTGCAAGGATATTGGCCGTGGCAGATTCCCTTGATGCTATGACTTATGATCGGCCTTATAGAAGAGCTTTTTCTATTGAACAGGCTTTGAATGAGCTGGTAAGGTGTAGCGGGACCCAGTTTGATCCCCAAGTTGTTGCAGCTCTTCTTAAATCAGTAGGCAAGGAAATTCCGGAGGAATTTCAATTGAAAGGGCCGAATAAACAATAAAAACTGCAACCTGTTAAGTTGCGGTTTTATTTTTGAGTTTGGCAGGCTGGTTAATTTTTATCGTAAGCTGGGAAGACTTAAGAGAGAAGAAGAGTGTTTGAGGTAAGAGAAGAGCAAAATAATAATTTAGACGGTTTTATTTTTCTAGTTGGTATTACCGTCTAATTATGAAGGGTGAAAAAAATGCGAGATAATTATGAAGATGTAACTCCAGAGTTGAGAGATTTTTTAAGAATGAATTGGGAGTATGAATATGAAGAAGTTTATGTTCTCTATCCTAGGAAAACAGGGCGACAATTTTTAATCAAACATTTACTGGGCCTCTTGGATTATTTTGAGAAAATGCGTTGGGTTACTGTTTTTACTAAAGACGAAGAGGTTTATTTTCCTAGGATCGTTACCGAAGAAGAGATTGAAGAGTTTAAAAATTTTATCCAAGAACATGCTGCTGAAATTAAAGATGTTACAGGTATTTGTTGGGATCTGAATCGTTTTAGAGTTAGTACCAGACAGCTTGTTTTAATGGCTGTGGATTTTTTTGATCATGGAGCTGCTGCTTGGGTTGAAGAACAGTTGAACCTCAACGTGCCTATTATGATAACTTTTGAATACGGAACTTTTTTCGGGACCATGCTGTTGAAATATAATGAGTTTCTGTTTAGAAAATTAATGAAGCTTTCCGTGGAACCTACCCGGGAACCGGGACATTTTTTAAGGGCGTTTGAACTACCCTCCCAGGAAAGATTAATAAAAGTGGTTTGGTCCTATTGGCAGGACCGTCCTTTAAAAAGGGAAGATGCCTTTTACCGCAAGTTATTTGACCTGATTAATCAGGGAGATCTTGATTTGATTGAAGTACTGAGCGCTTACTGCCAGGGCAGGAAGAAGTTTGAGCAGTATAAGCCCCATACTCCCGAAGGGGAAATGCTTAAAAATTGTCTTAGTTTTGGAGATTGAAAAAGCCTAAAAATGATTAAAACCTCCTTTATTTAGCCATAATGGTAGATAATAAGATTTAAAGGAGGAGGAGATTTAGGTTTGAAAAGGATGCTTTCTGATAAACATTTGGAGAAAATAGAAGAGCTTTTGGACAGGCAAGCTAATCAAAAAACTTTGACTTTAAGCGAGGCAATTGTTAATTTAGAAGACTTATTAAAAACCCTTTATCCCGAGGCCTGGCAAATTTATCGAAAGATCGAAAATTTGTTGGTTAGAGAATATGCTCAAACGATAGATTCCGTATATTGGCTGGGTTATCAAACGGGAAGAAATGAAGCCTTTAACGGTTTAGGACTTTGGGAAGTCAAAAAAAACCGTTCGTAAATTACATAAGGAAGCCACTTGAAAGTGACTTCCTTATTCTATCTCATCATCATCCTCTTTCCAGCAGGGATTGCCGGCCAAACCCGCTCCGCACATGCCGCAGCATCTTTTATAATAAGTTGTGGGGTCATTAACATCTATTTCTCGATAAAGAGGTATTTTATTTTTTACTTTTTGAGAAGAACTAGCTCCGCTTTTTTGCTTATTCTGTTCTTTTTCTTTATCCTCTCCCATGGGTTATCAACTCCTTTATCCTAACTTTGGAAAGTACTTATTAACTATTATATCATAAGCCCAGATAAATGTTTATTAAGTTTTTTCTTGGAAGAGCTGGGAAAGGGAGGATAATTGTTAACCAGCAAGAATATATTTTTAGCATATTATTTTTTAATGTTAGAGTATAGGAGGCGTCAGATTGGAAAAAATTAAGATTGTTACAGATAGCAGTGCGGATCTAGATCCCGAGATTGTAGAAGAATATGAGATTGAAGTTATCCCTTTATTGGTGACTTGGGAGGGAAAAACTTATAGGGACGGGATCGACCTCAGCATGGAGGAATTCTACGATTTACTGCCTAAACGTCAAGAATTGCCTAAAACATCTCAACCTAGCCTGGGAAAATTTATCGAGACTTACAAGAAATATGTGGAGCAGGGGTTTAAAATTATCTCTATTCATTTGTCTTCTAAACTCAGCGGAACTGTTCAGACGGCAGAAGTGGCAAGGAGTGTTGTTTCTCCCGAGATGATAACGATTGTTGATTCTTCTTTTGTAACCTGGTCTCTTGGTTGGCAGGTACTGGAGGCGGCTTGGGCGGTTAAAAAGGGGAAGCTGGTTCATGAAATTATAGCCAGAATTAATGAGGTTAAGGAAAAATTGAAGTTTTACGCTTATCTTGATACAATAGAGTATGTTTATAAAGGCGGGAGAATTAGTAAAGTACATGCATTTTTAGGCTCTTTACTTAATATTAAGCCCCTTGTGGAAATTAAGGAAGGAATAGTTCTTTCCATAGGCAAGGTGAGAAGCCAAAAACAGGGAATTAAATTTATTATTGAGGAAATGAAAAAATCCTTGGGAGAATGTAAAAAAATTAATGTTGCTGTGGGACATACCGGAGCCCAACAGGCTGCAGCTGCTCTCTATGAGGAAATTAAAAAGAATTTCGAATGTATTCATACTGTCTTTTTTAAAACAGGTATTATTATTGGTACCTATGGCGGTCCCGGTTGTTTTGGAGTCACCTTCTATCCGGTGGAAGGCTAACGAAAAAAATAAAATTAAAACATATTTTAAGTTTTTAAGTAAAAAGGACAAATCCAGGAGGATTTGTCCTTTAATTAATTTTGGTATATACTAGAGTTATAAATTGATTTTGCCAATTAAAACAGTAAAATTTGATCTCTTTTTAGGACGACTGGTGGTGGTTTAGATGTTTACAAAGTCGGTGGGCTATATTTATGTTGCCTGCTCAGCTTTTTTCTATGGTACAGTTGCTATTATCACCAAATATGCTTATCGGCTTGGAATAGATGCCAAACAGTTGGCTTTGGTACAGGGGATGTTCTCTACCCTTATTTTATGGTTGGTAATCCATTTTTTCTGTCCTCAGTTAAAAAAAATTAGAAAAGGGGATTGGAAATATTTGATGGGACAGGGGGCTTTGGGCAGTGGCTTAAGTTCCATCTTCTTTTTTGGTGCGATTCGCTATTTGCCTGCTTCTTTAGCTTCTGTTCTCTTTTTTACCTATCCGGCCATAGTTCTTTTTTTAACAATGCTTTTCTGGGGGGAAAGGGTAAACCTGCTGAGATGGTTTTCCCTAATCCTGGCCCTAGGCGGATGTGTTTTGGCCTTAGGTTTAGGGGAAGTGCAAAAAGCAGAAATTTCTTCTTGGGGGATTGGATTGGCTTTAGGTGCTGCTTTTTTCAATGCTTTGCTTAATATTTTGGCCCAGAGGAACCTGCGGTATAATCATCCTTTAACGGTGACAGCTTATGCTGTATTATTCAGTAATATTAGCTTTATTATTTTTGCCTGGCCGGTGGGACCTAAATTAGCCACTTTGACCTTATCTGGTTGGCTGGTAGCCATGTCCCTTTCCATTTTATCAACTGTCCTGCCCCTGCTCTTATATTTTCATGGGGCAAAATTAATCGGGGTAGGCAGGGCTTCTGTGATCAGCACGGTGGAACTCCCTTTTACTGTTTTGCTGGCTTGGCTGTTTTTGAAGGAAACCATGACTTTACGGCAGGTCCTGGGGGGAATTTTAATTCTGGCAGCGATTTTGTTATTACAGTTGGAAGAAAAAATAGCAGATTCTTTTAACATTGAGTTAAAAGAAAAAAAGCAGAGCTTTAAAGGGCTTAATTAGGGCAAAAAAACTGGCAAATCAGGAATTTTACCAGGATAAGTTTCTTTACTTTTTAAAGTAAATATAGTAAAATAACTTCGAACGAAAAACTCGGGATGTGGCTCAGTTTGGTAGAGCGCTTCGTTCGGGACGAAGAGGTCGCAGGTTCAAATCCTGTCATCCCGACCATTTTTTATTTGGTCGTGCTCAGACACGATTTTTTTATTCCTCTTCTTTAAAGTTGATCGAGGATAAATTTTTTAGAGAGGATATTAGCTCACTTCTTGAAAGAATAAGGCTAAAGAGCTATAATTTAAATATACCTAATTGGATAGAAAATCTAGATAACTATGTTAGGTGAGGCTCCTATAGAGATATAAGCTGCTGCCCAGAAATGTCGAGAGACACCAATGGGTTAACAAGTATAATCGTTAAGGTTTTACTTAATGCAGCTGGCATGGCGCCAAAGCTCTATAGTGCTAAAGCTCAACATAGGCAGGAGTTTTTTGGCTTCTCCATTTGTTGAGTGGGGAAGCTTTCTATTTGTAGAGGGGGTGGTATTGTGGATCCTATACCAATACAGAAAAGGGAAACAGCTGAACAAGAAATAAATTCCTGGAGGGATCCGCAACTATTATCCTTAGTTTGGGGAACCCTCACAGATAGAAGGAGTGATTCCTGTGAATCTAGAAGAAAAAATTATGGGATATCTTACGGAAAAAAGATATTCTCTTTTAAAGGCTGAAATCAGCCAGTATCCAGCGGTAGACATTGCTGAAATTTTTGAGAAACTTGACCCCAAATATAGGTTGTTATTGTTTCGTTTATTACCAAAAGACCAGGGAGCTGAAGTTTTTTCCTACTTATCTAAGGAAGAAAAAAGAAGTCTTATCCTAGCTATTAATGATCGAGAATTAAGGGAAATAATCAGCGAACTGGCCTTTGACGACCTGATTGATGCTTTGGAAGAAATGCCTGCTAATGCGGTAAAGAAAATTTTAAAAGAAAGTTCTGAGGAAGATAGGCAGCTAATTAATCAGTTCTTGAATTATCCGGTCAATTCGGCGGGAAGTTTGATGACCATTGAATATGTGGATTTGAAAAAGGAAATGACTGTGGATGAGGCTTTAGCCCATGTAAAAAAAACCGGGCCGGATAAAGAAACAATTTATACCTGTTATGTGATTGACAATAACCGTAAATTGGAAGGGCTTATTTCTCTGCGGCGGTTGGTGTTAAGTAAAGGAGACGAGCTGGTGGGAGATATTATGAATACTGAGGTGGTGTCAGTAACTACCCACGAAGACCAGGAAGAAGTGGCTAACCTTTTTAAGCGTTATGGCCTTCTCAGTATTCCGGTGGTGGACAAAGAAGGACGTCTGGTTGGTATTATTACCATTGATGATGCGGTTGATGTTATTGTTGAAGAAAGTACAGAGGACTTTGAAAAAATGGCTGCCATTCATCCAAGCGAGTATGCCTATTTAAAAACAAACGTTTTTACCCTGTTTAAGAATAGAATAGTTTGGCTGGCAGTGCTGATGCTTTCAGCCAGTGTAACCGGTACAATAATTTCCAGATACGAGAATATGCTTCAATCTGCTGTGTTGCTGGCGGCTTTTATCCCTATGCTGATGGATGCAGGGGGGAATGCAGGTTCTCAATCTTCTGTTTTGGTGATCAGGGGTTTGGCTTTAAAAGAAATTGAGTTTGGGGATATTTTACGAGTTGTTTGGAAAGAGTTTCGGGTTGGCTGTTTGGTTGGGCTTACGCTAGCTGCTATAAACTATTTACGGGTTTTTCTCTTTGTAAATGCGGAGAAAAGGCTTGCTTTTACTGTTTCTTTAACTCTATTTATTACTATTGTTTTAGCAAAAACCGTGGGCGGAACCTTGCCCATTTTGGCTAAAAAGTTCAAACTGGATCCGGCAATAATGGCCAGTCCCTTAATTACCACCATTGTGGATGCCCTTGCTCTATTAATTTATTTTAGAGTGGCTTCTGCTATAATAGGAATTTAAACAAAAAAGGAGGAAACCCCTCCTTTTTTATTTTCTAATTTTTACTCTTCAACTATTGGTAAATAGACCAGAAATTTACTTCCTTCATTGATTTTGCTTCCTACTTCAATACTTCCTCCATGTCCTTCAATTATATTTTTACAAACGGAAAGTCCCAGTCCGGTGCCGATTTTTCCTGAATTTCCGTTTTTGGAGGTGAAGAAGGGGAGAAAGATTTTTTTAAGATTTTCTTTAGGAATTCCTATTCCCGTATCTTCAATTTCGGTAACTATTTGTTTTTTGTCTTGGTTATAATAAGAGCGGATCGTTAACCTACCTCCATCAGGCATTGCCTCAAAGGCGTTGCAGATTAGATTCAGAAAAACCTGTTTAATTTGATCCCGGTCTATGGCTACATTGGGGAGCTCTTCAGGTACATCAACTACCATTTCAACCTGCTGCATTAAAGCCTGGTTTTGAGTAAGGAAGATGACATCATTAATTACTGATTTTATATTTAAAACACTGATTAGAGGAGCTTGAGGCTTGGTAGTCAATAAAAACTCTGTTATTATCCGGTTAGAACGGTCAATTTCTTCCAGCATGATTTCGCAGTAATCTGCCACTCTATCCTTGTCTAGGCGGTTTTCCTTAATTTGCCCCTGCAGTATTTGTAAGAAACCTTTTACCGTAGTTAGAGGGTTGCGGATTTCGTGGGCCATGCCGGCAGCTATTTCTCCTAACACGGAAAGTTTTTCGTAGCGGATAATTTTTTCTTCCAATTCCCTTTTGGCGGTGATGTCTTCAAAAACTGTGACCGCGCCGATTACATTACCCTCATCATCCTGGATTTGGCTGCTGTTAAAGGCGATGTATACTTTTTCATCGCCAAATTGGATGGAAATTTCTTCGTTGATGTTTCCTTCGGTTAATGTTCTGATTAAATAATAGTTAGGAGGGTTTACCTTGGCTCTGTCTAATAATTCTTTGTAGTTCATACCAATGGCATCTTCAGTTTTTGTCCTGAATACTTTTTCAGCCACTTTATTGAAGGTAGTTATTTTTCCTTCCTTGTTTACAGCAATTACGCCGGATACCATCGAATCCAGGATGAATTTGTATTTAGCGTTTTGATACATTTCTTCGACCCGATTTTCTAGATCTTCGAGGTTATGTTGGCGAATAAATTCGACGACAGTTATTCCTGCAGCCACCAGAAGCATTTTAGGGATAATAACTAGGGGTAAGGAATAAAGTAATGCTGAAAATCTATAGTTAAGAATTCCTGAGAAGGATAGATATTCTATAAACCAATAAGTACTGTCAACAAAAATTGCAAAGGAAGAGATAAATAAGGCCTTTCTGATGTTAATATCCCGATCATAAGATTTATAGCGTTTTTTTCGAATAATTCGAATAAAATAAAAGACAATAAGTCCCCAAATTAAAGCTAAAAATAGAAAACTAAAGATTATGAGCAGATTCATCAAGAACCCTCCTGTTTGAACTGGCTAAATATGTATTTATTATTGATTATCTCGACAAATTCCTGTTTAATAAAATAAAATTTTACAAAAAACTAAAAATTTTGTCTAATTATATTCTATCTTATAATTAATTAAATAAACAGCGGTTTTGGTCTTAAGTCAAATAAAAATTTCTTTTTCTGCTGTATTTTGCAATTACCAAAGCAAATCATGACCACCCGTAAAACGGGTGGTCTGCTCCAGCCCTATAAGGGCATTTACTGGCAGAGCCTTAAGGCTCACTGAATGGTCTGCCAACCGCATATTTTTCTCAAACTACCCCTAAAGGGGTT